>JASBUM010000495.1 GCA_030147905.1 Acidimangrovimonas sp. | reverse complement strand
ATAGCATGAATATTGATTTCATTACAATACGGGTTACGATCGGAAATCGCCGCGATTGGGCGGATCAACCGGGGGACGAACGATGACCGAAGCCTTGACACGCGAGATACCGATCCGCCCCGAGGAGGCGGCGGTGCTGTTCATCGACGTTCAGAACTATACCGTCGACCGGTCGGGCGGAGAATTCCGCGACCTGCCCGGAACGGATCTGGAAAAATACAGCTACTACTTTGAAAGATTAGATAAAATCGTGATTCCGAACCTGCAACGGATTCAGCATTCATGCCGGCGCTCCGGGGTCGAACTCATCTATGTGGTGATCGAGAACCTGACGGCCGACGGGCGCGAACGCAGCCTCGATTACAAGATCTCAGGGATCGAGGTGGCGCGCGGCTCATGGGACGCGCGGCTTCCCGATGCGCTGGCTCCGGACGCCGACGAGATCATCCTGCGCAAGAGTTCCTCGAGTGCCTTCGTCTCAACCAATGTTGATTACACGTTACGCAATCTTGGAAAGCGTCAGGTGATTCTCTGCGGCGTTCTGACCGATCAATGCGTCGAATCGGCGGTGCGCGATGCCTGCGACCTGGGCTATCTGGTGACCCTCGTGCCCGATGCCTGCGCCACCTATACCGCCGAACGGCAGGCGGCCTCGATTCGCGCCATACGCGGCTACTGCCGGCAGATCCCGACCGCCGCGCTCGAAGCCGAGCTGGGGACCGCGCCGTGAACGCGGGGCGCGCGCTGGGGCCGGTGCTGATCACCGGCGCGCAGGGGTTCCTCGGCCGCGCGCTCGAAGACACCCTGCGCAGGGCGGGGGCCGAGGTGGTGGCGACCGATGTCGCGGGTGCGATCCGCTGCGACATCACCGACCCGCAAGGCGTTGGCGAGATGATCGCGGCCGGCCGCTTCGGGACCATTCTTCATTGCGGCGCCGTCTCGGGGCCGATGGTCATGCCGGACGAGCCGGAGCGGATCTGGCGCATCAACGCCACCGGCACGGTCAATCTTCTCGAAGCGGTGCGCCGCCTCGGCACGGGCCGCGTCGTGCTGTGTTCGAGCAGCGAGATCTACGGCGAGACGACCGGCACCGTCGATGAGGAGAGCCTGCCGCGGCCGATGAACGTCTATGCCGCAAGCAAGCTCGCCGCCGAGGTCGCGATGCTGGGCTATGTTCGTCAGCATGGCGTGGATGCCGTCGCGCTGCGGCTCGGCTGGATCTACGGCCCCGGCCGGCAGACGCCGACCATGCTAGAGAACCTCCTGCGCGCGGCGCTCGCCGGCGGCGGCGAGATGCCCGGCGCCCACCTCGACGACCCGACCCACTACATCCATATCGACGATGCCGTCGCCGGCGTCCTTGCCGCGGCGTGCTCGCCTGAGCCCGGCCACCGGATCTACAATATCTCGTCCGGCCGTGCCGTGCCGATGGCCGAAATCATCGCCACCATTGAACGCCTGCGGCCCTCGGCGCACTTGCGGCTGGCGCCCGGGGGACCGGCGCCGGCCACGCCCGCCGGCATCGACAACGGCCGCGCAGCGGCGGACCTGGGCTTTCGCCCCGCGGTCACGCTCGAGGATGGATTGCGGCGCTATCTCGCAAGCCTCGGCGGCTGAGGCGCCGCGGCCCGCCTGCCCCCGCCCGGCGGACGCATTCGTTGGGCGGCCCCGGTCAGGGGCCGGCGGATCCGTCCCCCTGCGCGACCCAGTGGCCGCCGCCGACGTCGACCAGATCCAGCCGCGCCGGCTCGTCCCCCACCCGCCGGATCGGATTGGGGATCTCGCCCGCCATGCGCGCGAAGGCCTGACGGCGTTCGGGGTCGGGGATCGGCACCGCCTCGATCAGGCGCCGGGTATAGGGATGGCGCGGGTCCGAGAAGATCTGCGCGGCACTCCCCATCTCGACGATCTGGCCCAGATACATCACCGCCAGCCGGTCCGAGATATTCTCGACCACCGCCATGTCATGCGAGATGAAGAGATAGGAGATGCCGAATTCCGCCTGCAACGCCTTGAGCAGATCGAGCACCCGTGCCTGCACCGAGACATCCAGCGCCGAGACGCTTTCATCGGCGACGATGAGCCGCGGCCGCAGCGCCAGCGCCCGGGCGATGCAGATCCGCTGCCGCTGCCCGCCCGAGAATTCATGCGGATAGCGCGCCATCTGATCGGGCGTCAGCCCGACGCGGGCGAACAGCTCGGCCACCTGTTCGTGCCGCTCGGCCATGGTACCGATCCGGTGAATGTCGAGCGGCTCGCGCACCAGATCGCCGACCTTCATCCGCGGATCGAGCGAGGCATAGGGATCCTGGAAGATCATCTGGACGTCGCGCCGCACCCCCGGGCGCGGCGCGATGGTGGCCATGTCCTGCCCGCCCAACAGCAATTCGCCGCGATAGGGCACCAGCCCCGCGATCGCCCGCGCCGTGGTCGATTTTCCGCAACCCGATTCGCCCACCAGCGCGAAGGTCTCGCGCGCGCCGATCTCGAAGGAAATCCCCTCGACCGCATGCACGCGCCGGTCGACCCGGCCCAGGAGCCCGCCGTGCAGATCGAACCGCACCGTGAGATCGCGCGCGCGCAGCAGGGCCGCGCCCTCGTCGGCGGCGGCGCTCGGCACCGCCGCGTCGCGCTGCCCGTCGCCCAGCCGCGGCACGGCAGCCAGCAGCGCACGCGTATAATCCGCGCGCGGCGCGGCGAAGAGCGGACGAATGGCGTTTTCCTCTACCATGCGGCCTTCGCGCAGGATGACGACGCGGTCGGCGGTCTGCGCCACCACCCCCATGTCATGGGTGATGAGGATGATCGCGGTGCCGGTCTCGCGCTGAAGGTCCTTCAGCAATTGCAGGATCTGGGCCTGAACCGTGACGTCGAGCGCGGTCGTCGGCTCATCCGCGATCAGCACGTCGGGCTTGAGCGCGAGCGCCATCGCGATCATCACCCGCTGACGCATCCCGCCCGACAATTCATGCGGATATTGGCCGAGCCGCCGCGCCGCGTCGGGGATCCGCACCGCGTCGAGCGCCTCGATCGCGCGGGTGCGCGCCGCGGCACGGCCCAGCGGCTCATGCGCCTGGATCGCTTCGGTCAGCTGGCGCCCGATGGTCAGCACCGGGTTGAGCGAAGTCATCGGTTCCTGGAAGATCATCGCGATCCGGCTGCCGCGAATGCGGCGCATCCGGGCCTCGTCGAGCCGCGCGAGATCGAGATCGCCAAGCCCGATCCGTCCGCCGCCGATCCGTGCCGCCGGCCGCGGCAACAACCCCATGATCGCAAGCGAGGTCATCGACTTGCCCGAGCCGGATTCGCCCGCAAGCGCCAGCGTCTCGCCCCGGCGCAGTGTGAAGGACAACCCCGAGACGACGGGCCGGGGCCTGTCGCCGCCGCCGACCTCGACGGTCAGATCCTCGACGCGCAGGACGATGTCCTCGGCCGCGCCCGTCACGTCCTCGGCCGGGGCCGCCATCTTCACCGCAGCACTCATTCGAAGACGCAGCGCGGGAAATAGAAGGACACCACCCAGTTGGGCATGTCGACGATCTCGCTGATCCGCAGATCGCCGCAGACCGAACACAGCATGTAGGCCTCGACCGCGCTCATGTTGTGGCGCCCGGCGAGCAGATCGACCATCTGCGAAACCGCGGCGCGCGCGCCCGCCATGAGATCGGGGCCGACGCCCGTCGTCACCTCGTAGCCCTTGGCGTCGAGATGGCGCGTGACCGGCCCCGGCGTGGTGAACCGCGGCATGGCCAGATTGGCGCCCTTTTCCAATTCAAAGGTCAGAACCGCGTTCATCGGGCTTTCGATCGCCGTGCCGCAGACCTCGCCGTCGCCCTGGGCGGCATGGGTGTCGCCGACCGAGAAGAGCGCGCCGGCGACCTCCACGGGCAGGTAAAGGACGGTGCCCGCTGCCAGATCGCGGATGTCGAGATTGCCACCCATCCGCCGCGGCGGCACCACCGAATGGTGGCCCGGTTCCGCCGGCGCATTGCCGATCGTGCCGGCAAAGGCCTTGAGCGGCACCCGCGCGTTCTTGCCGAAAAGCGCGGGCGTCATGGCATCCTTGTCATAGGACCAGACGTTCAGTGCGGCTTCGGGGAAATCCTCGGCCAGAAGGCCGAAGCCCGGGATATTCGCGGTCCAGCCGAAACCTGACGGCTGAAACGCCTCGATCGTGACCTTCAGCGCATCGCCCGGCTCGGCCCCGTCGATGTGGATCGGGCCGGTGACCGGGTTGATCTTGTCGAAGGAAAGCGTCGCGATATCGGCCGCGGTGCTTTGCGCCGTCAGCTGCCCGCCCGAGGAATCCACGCATTCGAACAGGACGGTGGAGCCGGGCGCAATGCGCCCGACCGGTTCGATGGTGTTGTCCCAGCCGAAGTGATGGTGCCGGCTGTGGATCGTGTAGTCGCACTTAGTGCACATTCTTCACCCAGATATGGTTGTAGTTGACGGGGATGTTGATCGGGTCGGCATAGAGCCGATCAGGCCCCGCCATCCGGTCCGAGCGGATCGTGTAATGCTTTTCGTGGAAGACCGGCACCCAGGGCGCGTCCTTGACCACCTCGGCATAGATCTTGCCCCACATCTGGTTGCGCTCCGCCTGTTTCGCCGGATCGACGATCGCATCGGCCTTCTTGGCCTCGGCATCGAGCGCCTTGTTGCAATATTTGGCCCAGTTCCAGCCGCCGGTCACCGCGCCCTCGCAGCTCAGGATCGGCCAGTAGAAATCCGACGGATCGGGGTAATCGGCGATCCAGGCCATGCCGCCCGACCAGATCATCGGCACGCCCTTCTTCGACCCGCCCGCCGCGATCACGTTGGCCTGGTCGAGCGACTTGATCGCCGCCTTGATCCCGACCTGCGAAAGATCCTGCTGGATCGCCTGGGCGATGCGCGGATTGGGGTCGGTGTTGTAGACGTAAAGCTCGGTCGAGAAGCCCTTGGGATAGCCGGCATCGGCCAACAGCTTCTTCGCCGCCGCCGGATCGAACTTGTAGCCCTTGATGTTCTTGTCATAGCCCGGCATCAGCGGCGGCAGCGGCTGATTTGCCGGGATCGCGCGGCCGTTGATGATCTGGATGATGCGCTTCTTGTTGATCGCCATGTTCACCGCCTGGCGCACCTTTATGTTGTCGAAGGGCTTTTCGGCGGTGTTGAGCGTGATATAGCCGGTCTGAAGCTGTTCGCCCTCGACGATGTTCTTGCGCGTCTTGGGGTCTTTCATCACCTCGAGGAACTTGGCCGGTGGAATGCCGTCGCCTGCGATGTCGATCTCGCCGCGCTGAAGCCGGAGCA
Source organism: Acidimangrovimonas sp. (assembly GCA_030147905.1). Next base: position 6,594 of record JASBUM010000495.1, on the reverse strand, counting down.
GCGCCACGATCGGCGCCTGACCGAATTCGAAGGTGATCTGGTTGAGCCTCGGCACGCCCTTTTCCCAGTAATTCGGGTTGCGCACGAAGACCAGCTTCTGTCCGATGGTCCAGTCCTTCATCTCGAAGGCGCCGGTGCCGACCGGATGGCGGCCGAAATCGGCGCCCCATTTCTGCACCGCCTCCTTGGGCACGACGAAGGCGAAGTTCAGCGCCATCTTCTGCAGGAAGGCCGCGTCCGGCTGGTTGAGGTCGATCTCCACCGTCTCGGGGTCGATCACCTTGACGCCCGACAGGTTGTCGGCCTTGCCGTCGGCCATCGCCTTGTAGCCCTTGATCGTCGAGAAGAAGCTTGCGCCCGGGCTTTGGGTCTTGGGATTGACGACGCGGTCGAGCGAATATTTCACGTCCTCGGCCGTGACCGCGCGGCCGTTGGTGAACTTCACGCCCGGCCGCAGCTTGAAGGTGTAGGTCTTGCCGTCCGTCGAGATCTTGTAGCTTTGGGCTAGGTCGGGCTCCAGCTCGGTGGTGCCGGGCTTGTACATCATCAGCCCGTCGAACAGGCTCTTGATCATCGACCAGTTCTGCCAGTCGTAGCCGATCGCCGGGTCAAGCGTGGCGACGTCGTTGCTGAAGGTGACGGTGATGTCGCCGCCCTGCTGCGGGGTATCGCCCGCCGCCATCGCCGGTGCCGCGACAAGCGCGAGCCCCAGCGATAATGCCACCATCCCTGTTGTCGTCCTGGTCTTCATTATTGCCTCCGTCTGGAAAGACTTGGGTTGAACGCAGTTACTTGAGCTTGATCCGCGGGTCGATGAAGGGTGCGATCATGTCGGCCAGCAGGTTGCCAAGCACGATCGCCACCGCCGAAACCAGGGTGACGCCCATGATGATCGGGGTGTCGAGCCGCTGGATCGCCTGCCAGGCCAACTGGCCGATGCCGGGCCAGCCGAAGACGCTCTCGACGACGACGATCCCGCTCATGAACAGGCCGATGTCGATGCCGACCATGGCGACCACCGGCAGGATCGCGTTGGGCAGCGCATGGCGAAAGACGATCGCCGCACGTTTCAGCCCCTTGGCCCGCGCGGTGCGGATGAAATCCTGTCGCAGCACGTCGATCATCGACGAACGCATCATCCGCGAATACCAGCCGGCGCCGAGGATCCCCAGGGTCAGCGAGGGCAGGACGAGGTTCGAGAAATGCCCGTAGCCCCCGATCGGGAACCAGCCCAGCTGCACCGCGAAGACGTAAAGCAGCAGCAGACCCACCACGAATTGCGGCGCCGAGACCCCGATGAACGAGACCACCATAAGCCCCTGATCGGTGCCGCTGCCACGCCGAAGGGCTGCGATCAGCCCCATCGTCAGTCCCATCGACAATTCGCAGAAGATCGCGCCCGCCATCAGCAGAAGCGTGGCCGGCAGCCGCGCCGCGATCAGCGGGCCGACCCCGGTGCGCTGCAGGTAGGACCGGCCCAGATCGCCATGCAGAAGACGCAGCAGATAATGCCAGTATTGCACCAGAAACGGCTGGTTGAGGCCCAGTTCCGCGCGGATGTTGGCGATCATCTGCGGGCTGGCGTTGCGCCCGGCGATCTGGCGCACCGGATCGGCCGGGATCAGAAACAGCAGCGCATAGGTCACGAAGGTGACGCCGAGCAGGATCAGCACCGATTGCACCAGCCGCTTGGCAAGGTAATTGGTCATGACAGCACCCCGCGCTGGGTCGGGTCGAGAATGTCGCGCAGGGCGTCGCCAACCAGATTGAAGGCCAGCGCCAGAAGCAGGATCGCGGCGCCGGGGAAGAACACCAGCCACGGCGCCGACTGGAAATAGGTCTGGTTCTCGAAGATGATGTTGCCCCAGGACGGCGTCGGCGGCTGCACCCCCACGCCGAGATAGCTCAGCGTCGCCTCGAGCAGCACCGTGGTCGAGATCCCGAGCGTACCCCAGACGATGATCGTGGGCATCAGATGCGGCACCACATGGCGGCCAAGGATGCGCCCGGCGCCCGCACCCAGCGCGCGCTCGGCCTCGATGAATTCGCGTTCGGCCAGTGACCGCGTCTCGGTATAGATTACGCGCGCGATCTGCACCCAGTTGACCAGCGCGATCACCATCGCCACGATCCACAGGCTGGGGGTGAAGACGGCGGCGAGGCTGATCGCCAGCAAGAGCGCGGGGAAGGCCATCATCAGATCGGTGAAGCGCATCAGCACGGCACCGATCCAGCCGCGGAAATACCCCGCCAGAACCCCGATCGCCGTGCCGATCACCAGCGAGATCCCGTTGGCGGCGATCCCGATGATGAGCGAGGTGCGCGCGCCGAAGAGCAGCCGGGTCAGCAGATCGCGCCCAAGAAGATCGGTGCCCAGAAGGAACTTGCCCCCCGGCGGCAGGGGCGCGCCCTGCAGCGTCAGCCCGTCGAACATCTGGTTGTCGGGCTTGAACCCGGTCAGATAGGGCGCGAAGACCGCGCCGAAGACGACAAGCCCGATGATCGCCAGCCCGAAGACGGCAAGCGGCCGCGCCAGCAGCCGGGCGAGCACGCCGCGCTCGGCCGGGGGCGCGGGCATGGTGGAGGGGGGCGTCGCGGGATCGGGCGTTGCGGTCATTTCGTCACCCGTCCCGGTCCCCGTGCGGCGTCTGATGGCGTGAAGGCCAGCACCCGCCGGGCGGCTTCCTCGATCGTCATGCGGTGGTCCATCGCGAAGGTGCGCAGCCGTGCGAAACCCGCGCCCTCGCCGCCCCTGCCGCCGCCGACGTCATCCGCCAGCAGCGCCGAGGCCCGCACCACCGTCTCGCGTTGGGCCAGCCGCGCGTGCAGCCGGTTGACCGCGCGCTGCAACGCCCGGTTCTGCCCGAACGTCTGCCGCGCGATCAGCAGCGAGGAATAGACCCCGCCGCTGCCCACCGGCTTGAGAAGCTGCGCATTCGCCGCATGCGACAACGCCCATTCGATCCGCCCCGGCGCCTCGGACCCGATCAGCGCGATGGTCGGCATCGGCGCGTGGCCCGGCTTCCAGGGGAATTGCTCGTCAAAGCCCATGTCGGCGTCGAAGAAAAGGAAATCGGCGGTCTCGACGCCCGCCGGCAGCATCGGCCAGTGGCGTTCGGCCGACAGCCCGATCGCGCCGAGCTGCCGCGCCAGCGCCTCGGTCACGTCATGGGGGCGGTGCAGGATGACGGCGCGCGCGCCCCCGAGGTTGGGAATGCGGCGCCCGGTCATGACACCACCCGCAGCCCGCCGCGGCCGAAGGTGGCCTGCGGGTCGTAACGCGACAGATAGGGATCGGGCGCCAGTCTTTCGGCGCTTTGCTCGATCACCTCGAATGCGCCCTTGCGGATCGCTGCGATCTTCACCGGCAGCCGGGCATGGCGGGTCACGGGATCGATCTCGAGCGGGCCCAGCGGCGTGTCGAAGCGCCTGCCTGCGAAGTCGCGCGTCTGCGCCGGCGCGCCGTCCTCACCCAGTGTCTGCGCAAGGATGGCGACGGCGCTGTAGGCCGCCGCCATGAAGGAGGATTCGGGATCGCCCTCCGCCCTGTGCGCCGGATCGCAAAAGAACGGCCCGACCGAAAGATGGCCCTCGCCCGTGTCCCCGATCGCCGGCAGCTCGGCCTCCGACAGGTTGCAGCTTATCAGCGGGCAGCTTTCGGGCCGGAAACGCGGATCCGAACGCCCCAGCGCGGCATAGGCACGCAGGAAGGCATAGGAGGTCGCGCCGACGAAATTGTTGAGAATGAAATTCGGCCGCTGGTCGCGGATCTCGGCGATGATCCGGCCGACGTCCTCGTCGCCCAGGGCCAAGTAGCGCTCCCCCAGCACGGTGCCGGCGGCATCGCCGATCAGGTCGCGGGCGATTCGGTTGGTTTCCCAACCCCAGATGTAGTTCGAACCCACCAGATAGCCGCGACCTCCGAAGCGCGGGATGACATGCGCCAGAAGGGGCAGGATATGCTGGTTGGGACAGGCGTTCAGATAGACCACGTGCTCGCTGGCCTCGAAACCTTCGTAGGGCGCCGGATACCACAGGGTGCCGCCGTGCTTTTCCAGCGCGGGGATCACCTCCTTGCGGCTCCACGAGGTGATGCAGCCGACGATGTGGCGGGCGCCGGAATTGCGCAGGATGTCGGCCGCCAGCGACGCGTAGCGGTCGATGTTGCCCGCCGGGTCGCGCTCTACCGGGACGATCTCGAACCGACCGCGAGCCTTGCGGTTCACCTCGGCGATCGCGCGCAGGGCACCCTGGCGGCAGCTTTCCGAAATCAGCGCATAGGTGCCCGTGCGCGAAAGCAGAAGGCCGATCTCGATTCGTCTGGTCATGGGTGCTGTCCCCCGAACCCGAATGGAAAACCGGCAATAAAAAAGCCCGCCGGGCACTGCCTGGAGACAATGCGCGAACGGGCGTTCCTGCCGGTGGCTACACAGAGCCTTTTGCGCGAGGCTAAACGGGCGCTGCACAAAGTCAAGGTAAAATGATTGCGCCGCCCGCGCCCCCAGCGGCATGGAACCGTCCGCGGATGGCCATCCGGCGGAAGAAAATGACCCCTCGGCCGGCATCTCCAGCCTCGGCCGGCTCGCCGGAGCGGGCGTTTCGCGAACCGCGCCCCACCAAAGCCCACCGAAACGGCGACATGGAACGGGCCGATGTTCCGCCCGCGCCGGTCCGGCGGGGCGATTTTCCCGGACCCGGCAGCGTTGCGTTACATATTTCCTGAATTTCGCCAATTCAGGAAGTATATCCTTATAACTGGCTGCATTCTTACATTTCGCGGAACAATGTGCCAAATCCGGGGCAGGAAAAGGAGTGTCCCGATGCAGCGCATTCTATCGCTATTGATGGCCGGCACGCTGGCGGCCGCCCTCGCCTTGGGCGTGGGCGCACGGGATGCCGGCGCCCAGGAAACCAGCCAGCCGACCACGCGGCTCGAAATCGGTTACATGCCGATCCTGCCGGTGGCGCAATTGTTCGTCACGCTCCAGAAGGGCTGGATGAAGTCGGCCGGCATCACCCCGCGGCTGGTCGAGTTCCAGAACGGCCCGGCGATGGTGCAGGCATTGCTGGCGGGCCAGCTCGACGCGGTCTATCTCGGTGTCGGGCCGGCGATGGTGGCGCGGGCGCGGGGCGCCGATATCCGTATCGTCGCCGCGAACACGGTGGATCAGGTCTCGGTTCTCGCGCTCGGCGATCTGGCCCCCTATTTCAAGTCCGACCCCGCCACCGCCTTCGCCCGTTTCCGCGCCGACCACGGGCGGCGGGCGGTGATCACAACCTTCCCCGTCGGCTCGGTCCCCGACACGGTGCTGCAATACTGGCTGCGCAAGCGGCTGGGGATCGACCCGAAATCGGTCGAGATCGTCTACCAGGGCACGGCCCAGGCCCAGCAGGCGCTGCTGACCGGTGCCGTGGACGGTGCCGCCATCCTGGAGCCGGTGGTCAGCACGGTGCTGCGCCGCGATCCGGCCGCGCGGGTGGTGGCGACAGGCTCCGCGCTGTTTCCCGATCAGCCCGGTGCGGTGCTGGCGGTGCGTGCGCGGGTCCTGCGCGATCATCCGGCCGCTGTCCGGGCACTGGTCGCGGCCCATGTGCGGGCCACCCGGCTGCTGCGCGAGGATCCGGCGGCAGCGGCGCCGATGGTGGCGCACTACGTCGGGGGCGGGCGACTCGACCCGGCGGTCGTGCGCGCGGCGCTGATCCGGGTGCGGGCGGGCTTCATTGCCGATCCCCATGCGATCCGGGCCGGCACCGCCACGCTCCAGACCTTCCAGAAGACACTGGGCACGCTCAAGAAACCGGTCGATCTGGACAAGCTCTTCGATACCGCGATCTATGACGCGCTTGCCCCACGGGCCGCCCAGACCACGCCATGACCGAACCCATCCGCCGCGCCGCACTCGGCCTTGCGGGACTGGTGGCCTTTCTCCTGCTGTGGAAGGCCGCGATCCTGTGGCGCTGGGTGCCAGCCGCGACCCTGCCCGATCCCTCTCGCATCCCCGCCGCGGCAATGGCCGAGCTGCGATCGGGCCGGTTGCTGCCCGCGGTCGGGTCGAGCCTCGTGCACTACGTCTGGGGGCTCGGCCTTGGCAGCGCGCTGGGTTTCGTCGCGGGTTTCGCCGCCGCGACCAGCCCGCTGTTCGAAGGGCTCCAGTCCTGGCTGGCGCGCATCCTGCGGCCGATCCCGCCGCTGGCCTGGGTGGTCTTCGCCATCGCCTGGTTCAAGGTCAGCCATGCCGGCGCGGCCTTCGTCATCGCCATCGGCGTCTTCTGGGTGAATTACTTCGCGACCGGCGCCGCCGTGCGGCATGTCGACCCGCGCCTTCACGAGCTGGCCCGCGCCTTCGGGCATGACGGCTACCTGCGGCGCCATCTGTCGGTGACCCTGCCGGCGGCGACACCCGGCATCCTGACCGGGCTGCACACCGGGGTGGGCCAGGCCTGGATGACGCTGATCGCGGCGGAACTGCTGGGGGTGCCGGGGATGGGACAGGAAATGAATGCCGCAGCCGGCGTCGGCGCCTATGATGCGGTGGTGGTCTACATGCTGGCGATCTCGGCCGTCTACAGCCTGAGCGACTGGCTCTTCGGCCG
>JASBUM010000493.1 GCA_030147905.1 Acidimangrovimonas sp. | reverse complement strand
ACCCCCGCGCCGACGGCGAGGATGGCGCCGTGGGGCGGGTTGATGACCGCGTCGAAATTCTCGATGCCGAACATGCCGAGGTTCGAGATCGCGAAGCTGCCGCCCAGGTATTCCTCGGGCTTCAGCTTGCGGTCCTTGGCGCGGGTCGCAAGATCCTTCATCGCGGTCGAGAGCGCCGAGAGCGATTTCGTCTCGGCGTCGCGCAGAACCGGGGTGAACAGCCCGCCATCGACCGCCACCGCGACCGCGACATCCGAAGGCTTCAGCTTCAGGATCCGGTCACCGGCCCAGACGGCATTGGCGTCGGGCACCTGCTGCAGGGCCTGGGCGCAGGCCTTGATGATGAAATCGTTGACCGAGAGCTTGACCTTGCGCGATTCGAGCTGCGCGTTCAGATCGGTGCGCAGCTTCAGCAACGCGTCGAGCTTCACCTCGCGGCGCAGGTAGAAATGCGGGATGGTCTGCTTGGCCTCGCTCAGACGGGTGGCGATGGTACGGCGCATGCCGTCGAGCTTCACTTCCTCGAATTCGCGATCGGCATAGATCTTCAGCACCGCCTCGGCCGAAGCGCCGGCGGGGGCTGCGGCGGGGGCCGCGGCGGTCGTCTGTTCGGAAGCCGGGGCGGCGGGTTTCGGGGCCGCTGCGGCGCCTTCCACATCAGCCTTGACGATCCGTCCATGCGGGCCCGAGCCTGCTATCTGCGACAGGTCGAGCCCCTTCTCTGCCGCGATACGGCGGGCGAGGGGCGAGGCAAAGACGCGCCCGCCGCTGGCGGCCCGCGGCGCGGCGGGGGCCGCGGCCGTGTCGCGCCGGGCGGGTTCGGGCTGCCCCTCCTTCGGGGTGGGCCGGCGGCCGGCATCGGTATCGGCCGTGCCCGCGGTGGCGGTCTTGCCCCCGGCGGCCTTGCCATCCGCTGCGGGCGCGGCAGAAGCGGGGGCTGCGTCGATATCCTCGGCGCTTTCGCCCTCTTCGAGCAGCACGGCGATGGGGGTGTTGACCTTGACCCCGGCGCTGCCTTCGGCGACCAGGATGCGGCCGACCACCCCTTCATCGACGGCTTCGAATTCCATCGTCGCCTTGTCGGTCTCGATCTCGGCCAGGATATCGCCGGAGCTGACGGTATCGCCTTCTTTCACCAGCCATTTGGCAAGCGTGCCCTCCTCCATCGTCGGCGAGAGGGCGGGCATCAGGATTTGCGTGGCCATGGCGCGCTCCTTAGCGATAGGTGACTTGATGGACCGCCGCGATCACCTCGTCGGTGGTCACCAGCGCGCCCTTTTCCAGATTGGCGGCATAGGGCATCGGCACATCCTTGCCGGTGCAATTGATCACCGGCGCGTCGAGATAATCGAATGCGCGCTGCATGATCACCGCACCCAGATGATTGCCGATTGCGCCCACGGGCCAGCCTTCCTCGACCGTGACGCAGCGATTGGTCTTCATCACCGACGCCAGCACCGTGTCGTAGTCAAGCGGGCGAAGGCTGCGCAGGTCGATCACCTCGGCCGAGATCCCGTCTTCGGCCAGCCGATCGGCGGCCTCGAGTGCATATTGCATGCCGATCCCGAAGCTCACCAGCGTCACATCCGTGCCCTCGCGCCAGATCCGGGCCCTGCCGAACGGCACGGTCAGATCCTCGATCTCGGGGACGTCGAAACTGCGGCCGTAGAGGATTTCGTTTTCGAGGAAGATCACCGGATTGGGGTCGCGGATCGCGGATTTCAACAGACCCTTGGCATCGGCCGCCGAATAGGGGATCGCGACCTTGAGGCCGGGGATCTGCGCATACCAGGCGGAGTAATCCTGGCTGTGCTGGGCACCGACGCGGGCGGCGGCGCCATTGGGTCCGCGGAAGACGATGGGGCAGCCCATCTGCCCGCCCGACATGTAAAGCGTCTTGGCCGCCGAATTGATGATCTGGTCGATCGCCTGCATGGCGAAGTTGAAGGTCATGAATTCGACGATCGGCCGGAGCCCGCCGAAGGCCGCGCCGACGGCGAGCCCTGTGAAACCATGTTCGGTGATCGGCGTGTCGATCACGCGGCGGGCGCCGAATTCATCCAGCAGTCCCTGGCTGATCTTGTAGGCGCCCTGATATTCGGCGACCTCCTCGCCCATCAGGAACACCTCTTCGGCGCGGCGCATCTCCTCGGCCATGGCGTCGCGCAGGGCCTCGCGCACGGTCATCGACTTCATCTTGGCATCGGCCGGCCAGTCGGGCGAGAGATCGGGCGACAGATCGGAGGTCGGCGCGGCAGCGTCTGGAGCCGATGCGCGTGCCGCGGGCTTCGGTGCCTGCTGGCCGCCCGCATCAGCGCCGTTCCGGGCCGCACCGTCGGCGGCCGGTGCTGCCGCGGCTTCGATGTCGTCGGCGCTTTCGCCCTCTTCGAGCAGCACGGCGATGGGGGTGTTGACCTTGACGCCCTCGCTGCCCTCGGCGACGAGGATGCGGCCGACCACCCCCTCGTCCACCGCTTCGAATTCCATCGTCGCCTTGTCGGTCTCGATCTCGGCGAGGATATCGCCGGCGCTGACGGTATCACCTTCCTTGACCAGCCACTTGGCGAGCGTGCCCTCTTCCATCGTCGGGGAGAGGGCGGGCATGAGAATTTCGGTTGCCATGATCGTCTTCTCCCTCAGGCGTAGATATCGGTCCACAGCTCGGCCGCATCCGGCTCGGGGCTGTCCTTGGCGAATTCGGCGGCATCGTTGATGATCGCCTTGATCTCCTTGTCGATCGCCTTGAGATCGTCGTCCGAGGCATGGCCGCCGGTCATCAGCAGATCGCGGACATGTTCGATGGCGTCCTTCTCGTCGCGCATCTTCTGGACCTCTTCGCGGGTGCGGTACTTGGCCGGGTCCGACATCGAGTGGCC
>JASBUM010000487.1 GCA_030147905.1 Acidimangrovimonas sp. | reverse complement strand
AACGGCAAGGACGGACGGGAGTACGCGCATGACAAGAGCGCTGGAGCTGTTGGGCCAGGCGCTGGGCCAGATCCTCGGCTACCCCGGCGTGGCGCTGCGGGTATCGGGGTTGCCGATTCTGATCGGGGCGGCGCTGCTGCTTGTCGGGCGCGAGACGATGGCGGCAGGTCGCGGCGATGGGCTGTCGTTCGTCTTCTCGGTCCTGATCGCGGCCTATCTGATCGTGGCATTTCTCTGGATCGGCGTGGCCTGGCATCGTTTCGTCGTGCTGGGCGAGCGTCCCGGCCTGTGGCCGGCATGGCATGGCCGCGCGACGCTGGATTACCTGGCGCGCGCCGCGATCCTGGGCGCGATCTACATCGGCTCGGGGATGATCCTCGGCGTGCTCTGGGCCGGCGCGGCGGGGATGTTCGCGGGCGACGGAGGCGGCGGACCCGCCTGGCTGCTGTCGCATCCCGCCTTCGGGGCCGTGGTGGGCGCATTGCTCGACATTTTCCTGATCTGGATCACGCTGCGGTTGGGGGTGATGTTGCCGGCTGCCGCGGTGGGCGCGCCGATCGGGCCGCGCGACGCCTGGCGCACGACGCGGGGGCAGGGGGCTGCGCTCCTTGTGCTTGCGGTGATCCTGCGCGCCGCCCTGCCGGTTCTTCACTGGCCGGCCGCGATCCTCGCGGGCTTTGCACCGTTCGCGGCCATGGCGTGGCTGGCGCTTTTGCGGTGGCTCACGCTGATGCTCGGGCTTGCCCTGCTGAGCACGCTCTATCGTCTGCGGTTCGGCGCTGCCGCCCCCGATCCTGTCGCCGACCGCTCCCCCGCATGAAGGAGGATACCATGACGGACCCACGGGGCGCTGCCGATTTCGCCCGCGCCGCAGAGGTGGCCGCCCGCAGCCTGCGCGGCCTGTTCCCGCCCACGCCGTTGATGCGAAACGATCACCTGTCGGAACGGTTCGGCGCCGAGATATGGCTCAAGCGCGAGGACCTGAGCCCGGTGCGCAGCTACAAGATCCGCGGTGCCTTCAACGCCATGCGCAAGAGGCTCGCGGCCGCGCCGGATCAGGGCCGCTTCGTCTGTGCCAGCGCCGGCAACCATGCGCAGGGTGTCGCCTTTGCCTGTCGCCATTTCGGGGTCGAGGGCACGATCTTCATGCCGGTCACCACCCCGCGCCAGAAGATCGACAAGACCCGCATCTTCGGCGGCGGCAGCGTCACCATCCGGCTGACCGGCGACTATTTCGACCAGACCCTTGCGGCGGCCGAGACCTATTGCCGCGAGGCGGGGGCGCATTTCCTTTCGCCCTTTGACGATCCGGACGTGATCGAGGGGCAGGCGACGGTGGCCGCCGAGATCCTCGAGCAGCTTGGCGGGGCGCCCGATCTGGTGGTGCTTCCGGTGGGCGGGGGCGGGCTGTCGTCGGGTGTGCTGCGGTATTTCGCGGCGCGCGGACTCAAGGTGCCGGCGCGGCTGATAGAGCCGGCGGGCGGAGCAAGTCTGGCCGCGGCGCTGGAGGCGGGGGCGCCGGTTCGCCTGCGCCGGGTGAACAGCTTCGTCGACGGCGCGGCAGTGGCGCAGATCGGCGCCCGGCCCTTCGAACATCTGCGCGCCATCGACCCGGGACATGTGCTCTCCGTCCCCGAGGACCGGCTCTGCATCACGCTTCTGGAGATGCTGAATGTCGAGGGGATCGTGCTGGAGCCGGCGGGCGCGCTTTCCGTCGATGCGCTGGGCGATCTGGCGCCGCAGATCGCGGGCAGGCGGGTGGTCTGCGTGACCTCGGGCGGCAACTTCGACTTCGAGCGACTGCCAGAGGTGAAGGAGCGCGCGCAACGTCACGCCGGCCGCAAGAAATATTTCATCCTGCGCCTGCCGCAACGTCCCGGCGCCCTGCGCGATTTCCTCGCGCTGCTGGGACCGGACGACGACATCACGCGGTTCGAATATCTGAAGAAGTCCGCGCGGAATTTCGGCACCGTGCTGATCGGGATAGAGACCGGCGATGCGGGCAATTTTCCCGCTCTGCTGGGGCGGATCGACGCCGGCGGCTTCGCCTATCGCGACATCACCGGAGACGAGACCCTGTCGGAGTTTCTCGTCTAGCGCGCGGATGCGGGAACGGATCCCGCCGTCGATTCCAGTCGCGCGGCGAAGACCCGTTTCGACTGACGGTAGAGGTTGCACAGCGCCGGAATGTCCGGGCGGCGGCCGCGTTCGGCCTGCCGCTGCGCCCGGTGACAGAATTCCGCAAGCCCGCGAAACCCGAGGTTGAGCGCGCTGCCCGCAAGAAAATGCATGTCGGCACGCAGCGTCTCGATCGGCGCATTGTCATCGAGGCCGGCAATGACGCCCTCGGCTTCCTCGGTGAACAGGGCGAAGATGGTCGCGAACTCCGCCGCGCCGACATCGGCGTGAAGAATGCCGACCCGATCCCAGTCGATCATCATGAGCCTCCGTCCGATGCGGTTCCTGCCAAACCGGATTTCTTCGCGCCGGTCCTTGCGCGCAGCCGGCGCCCGCGGCTTCGGGGCCGGGACTCATACTCTCGCCGGGCGGTCTTAACACCGGGTTATCCCGCCGCGGTTCATCAAATCTTAGGGGCTTGCGACAAGGCTTGTGCCGGCAGCGAAAGGCAAGCCGCGTGAATATGACCCATCGCCAGCCGATCACGGAGCCGCCCGGCCGCGGCCCCTCGCGCGCGCGATTGCGGGTGCTCGTGGTCGATGACAGCCGCGTGC
>JASBUM010000480.1 GCA_030147905.1 Acidimangrovimonas sp. | reverse complement strand
AGCGGCCCGTCCCCGGCCAGGATCTTGGACAGCGCCCAGGCGTAACAGCTTTCGATCTGCGCGGCGGGATCGCGCACGATCAGCCGGTAGCGGATGCCCGCGACATCGCACAGGGCCTTGAAGGCGGAGGGATCGAACAGGCAATGGACGGCCACGGGGCGCTGGCCGCGGGCGCGCGCGTGCTCCATCGCGGCGATGAATTCGGCCGGGGTCTGATCGTCCGGCCCCATCGGCGCGCCGCTGTCGAAGTTCCGGCTGCCGTGGGTCACCTGCCGGTCCGGAAGGCCGCGAAGGATGGCGGCGATCGAATGGGTGGCGGCAAATCCAACGGAATCGGCGACGATCATGGAGAGGCTCCTGCTGCGGTCTGCTCTGTCCCGGCTTGCTGACGGCCGGGACCGGTGCTTGCTGGCGGGGTGTCGGTGCCCCGCAGACGGACGGGGGGCCGAACGGTCCAGCGAGGTGCTTCAAACGGTGCCGGATGTCAAATCGGTGCAGGCAGCGCGCGCCCGCGCAGCCATGCCCTTGGCGGCGGGTCCCCACATGCCGCGCGAGGCCTGGCCTTTTCGTCCCGCATGTGTCGTGGCGTCGCGGCGCGATCGGTGGGCGGTGATCGGCGCAGGGCACTGCGCCACTCGATACGGTGATCCAAGGGTGCGACGTCGGCGTGCACGGTGAAGGGCCGGGGAGGGGCAGGTCAGAATTTCACCGAGCCGCATCCGGCGCACGCGAGACCACGGCGCGCGGGGGTGCACCCACCGATACGTCCTCGGCGGCCGGTGGGCTTTCAGCGGCCATGCTCCGGTTTCATCTGCGGACCGGCGGATTTTGGCGTTTCCGGGCCTTGCCCACGATGACGGGTTGGCGGCATCATCGCGAAAATGCATGGCAGTCGGGAGGTTGCATCCGATCGTGCCATGGCGTCGGCCCTCGGGGTAGTAGCTGCGTCAAACTTCCAGCTTTTCGCGGGAAGCGGCGCGTCGCTCTCCCGCGCCCGCGAAGTCCCACGCCGGCGCCGAGGCCGCTTCACCCGTCCGGCTGCCGAAGAACCCTCTCGGCCCGTGACTGATCAGGACATGCGCTGCAGACCGAAACACCCCGCCCGGCCGCCAGTTTCGGTGGCTCGATCCTGAACCCGCGGCCGACCGGCCGTCTGGTCACGGGCGCTGAATGGCCCCGCGTGTCTTAGACGCCTTCGGACCTCAGTTTCCGCTGACGTTCGAGCTTGGCGGGCGCAAGCATTCCGTTCCTCGTAGCTTGCGCTTCGGATCGTAGAACATCTCGATGTCGTCGAACCCGTCCTGCCTTGCCTCTTCGCGCGTCCGGTATGTCCTGCGCCTGATCCTTTCGTGCTAAAGCAAGTTGAAGACGCTTTCGGCAACAGCATTGTCATGATCATTGCCGCGGCAGCTCATCGAATGCTCAAGATTTGGGCTCTCGGGAATGCGGCCCAATCCATGCCGGTGAACTGGCAGAGATCGCGATAGGGTAGGGCGCCAAGCTCGAGGCGGAGCGTGACATCCCAAAGAAGGGTGGCCATTGGTGCGCCATCGGCCCGAGCGACAATGACGACGCCAATTTCGCGCGGGAAGCGACATGACTTTCGCTTTCGTCGCGAAGCACAGGCATATCTGGCCCGTCAGCTGGATGGGCGAGGTGCCGAGGGGTGAATGGTAATGGGTGAAGGGAAAACTCCGTTCGATCGCGGAATAACGCAACGACGCCAATTGGCGCGCTAAATCGGTCCAGGGGCGGGATGCGAAATTGTCCCACAGTTCAGGCGAGGACAAGAAAGTTTCTGGATTCGAAACGCGAAAGTCGTAGCGCTTCGGGAAGCCTAGCTGTTGGGCGGATCGTGACGGGCGGCAAAGGCAAACCAGCGGTAGCCCGCATAGGAAACCGCCGCCGCCACGATCGAGGCAAGCGCGAGGGCCAGAACTGGCGGCATCGTCGGGCGCGCCAGCAAAAGCACGGTGAAAGTCGAATAATTGACTGCCACGCCGAAGCCACTGGACAGCGCATAACGAAGGAATTCGCGCAGATGCGGCGGATGGCGCAGACCGAAGGTCAGCCGGCGGTTGCACAGCCAGGCCACCACCATCGCACAGCCTATGGCCGGGATCCGTGCCAGAA
>JASBUM010000474.1 GCA_030147905.1 Acidimangrovimonas sp. | reverse complement strand
CAGCGTGATGGTCACGGTTTCGCCAACCTTCCAGTTCATATGCGCCGGCTTGTAGGCGTAATCCAGCATCTTCAGCGTGTAATGGTGGCTTCCCGGGGCCGGCCGCGTGGTGGGCCAAACCGCGACCACGCCGACCGCGATGACCAGCGCGGCGCCGCTTAACAGCAGGCCGCTGCGGCCTACCGCGCGTCTTTTCTTCGTCTGGCTGGAGCTCATCACTTCACCTCTCTTGTCGCTCTTCTTGCGTTTGCGGCCCGCCATCCCCGCCGGCTGGACGACCTAGATTTCCTTTTCGTCAGGCGCCGAGGACCCGGACCGGGAACTCCCCGGCCGGGTACCATCGACCGGCTTCGGCGGATGTCTTGCCGCCGGACTGCCGTGCGCTGTCCGTATCGTCCTCGCTTTTTGTTTGCGGCCCCCGGTTTCCCGCCGCGACGCATCCCTGATGCGATCCGTCCCTGTTCGTTCCCTTTACGCCCGTTGCCCTTGCGGGGTGGGCGTCGTCGTTCGTTGCGGGTGCGGCGATTGTCGCCGCGACCCGCATCGCCAAGCTCAACTGTTCAGTTTCGTCTGCGAATTCGCGCCCGGCAGCTTGACCGCGGGTTTGACCTCGACCAGTCCATGCATGCCGTTGCGATAATGGGCGCCGGTCTGCTGGAAGCAGCCGTATTCCCAGCGGCCGACCTTGTTGGGCACCGTGAAGGTGAAGGTCACGGATCCACCGGCGGCGACGACGGGCACGAAATGCTCGCCGTTGTCTTCCATGTATTTACCATGGTCGATCATCATATTGAAGCGATCGGCACCGATCAGCTTCGCCTGGCCCGGCACGATGGAATCAAGCAGTTTCCCGCTGACGAGCTTGATCGTCACCCCCTTGAAGAAGGCGGTCTCGAACCCGTCGGAAACATAGTCGAGGCCGAACTCGTCATGTTCGCGGTTGGCGATCTGGCCCATCATCCATTCATGCGATTTCGGCGGATGCGATACGGACGCGTTGACCAGCGTCAGCGTGATCTTCTCGCCGACATGCCACACCATATGAGCGGGCTGGAAGGCGTAGTCTTCCATCCGGATCACATAGCGGTGGCCGGTCGCGGTCCCGTGCGGCGAAGCGGTCGCATAGACCTCGATCGCGCCCACTACCATCGCCAAGGCGATGGCACTCGCCAAAAGGCCACCGCGACCGACGGCCCGTCTTTCTTTCGTATTTCCCGCACTCATGCGCGCCTCCCCCTTGCGCTGAAAATCGCCGTCACTGTAGACATTCACTTGACGAACAAAAAATCGGCTGAATGGAGGACAAGCGTCCCCCGTTCAGGGGACACGGCAGCCCTGGAAGGTTTGCTGCCGGCCAGGATTGGCTAGGGAGAAGTGGCGTTCGCGCGGAGAACGGCCTGCCCGAGCGGCACAGCCGCCGCGACGGGCGGCGCGACGGGCGCCGGGCCCGCCGCGGGGTGGTTCGCCCCGGGCTGTCCGACGCCAGGAGGAGGAGACGGCGAGGACAGCCGGGGGAACGCATGAATTTCAATCTACATTTGTCGTCCGAGTCTATGCGGCGGATGCGCACACCGCTGATCCTGCTGACGATGGTGACGGGCCTCGTACCGCATCTGATGGTGCTTTACAGCGCGCCGATGGCGCGGCTCGAGATGATCGTGCTGATGCACATGATCATCGTGCCCACTGCGGCGCGTTTCGCGCTGGCCGCAGTGGAGGAACGCACGCGCCATCTGGAACTGGCCAATGCCGAACTGCGCCGCATCGCCGCGGATCTGTCGCGACGCAACGAACAGAACGATGCGCTCAACGCCGCGGTGCGGCTGCTGGCGGGCGCGCCCTCGGTCGCGGCGGTCATCGTGCCGCTGAGCGAGAGCATACGGCAGGTGGCGCGGGCCGATCTTGCCGAGATCAGCTGGCGCGGGCAGTTCGACCTGTCTGATACCCGGTCGCCGCCGCTTCGCGCCGTGGCCCGCGCGCCCGATGCAGCGAATGGCGGCGACCCCGCCCGCGAGGAACGGATCGAGCTTGCCGAGGGCGGGCATGCGCTTGGACAGATCGTGCTGACCGGGCCCGAGGAGGACGAGTTCACCCATACCTGCCTGTCGATCCTGACCCGCGAGATCGGCCTTCATTGGCGGCTGCGCAAGACCGAGGCAGCGACGATCTCGGCGCTGTATCCGGCCGGCGAGGAAAGCGGCGACAACGACGGCGAAGGGCGCACGCGCAAGCTGTTGCGGGTGATCTGCGATGCGCTCCATTCGGACAGCGCAGCATTATATCTTCTGCGGGCCGAGGCCTGGCGTCAGCGCGCCGCGTGCGGCCGCCCGATGGCGGAGGAGCTGACCCTGGCACCGGGGCAGGGGGACGGGGACGATCATGAGATGATCTGGCAGGAGGCGGAGGGGCGGCGGCTGTGCATCCGGGGCGCGGCCGACGGCATCCTGGTGCTGGAGCATCAGGGCGACACGGACTGGCCCGAGAACCTCAACCTGCCATTGCTGCAGATGATCGTCGGCCACAGCGCCGCGCTCTTGCGGGCCGAGGACGGGTTTCAGAACCGCCTGTGGTCCGAACGCCGGCGAATCGCGCGCGAGCTGCATGACGACGTATGCCAGTCGATCGCGGCGCTGCATATGCAGCTTGGCCATCTGGAGACGCTGCTGCGCGCCAACCGGGTGGGCGATGCGGCCACGCGCAGCCGCGACCTGCGCCGGGTGGCGATGGATTGCTATGACGGCACCCGGATCGCAGTCGACGGGTTTCGCCAATCGCCGCGCGACGGCGAGACCGGCGAGGCCTTCTTGCAGCGCATCGCGATCGCCACCTGCGAACGGCTGGGCGTGGCGCTTGATCTGCAGGTGGATTCGTCGGGGCTGCGCGCCGAGGCCGCCTGGCAGCTCGGCCGCATCATTCAGGAGGCGGTGGCCAATGGCGTGCGCCACGGCAAGGCAAGCGCGCTGACGATCCGACTCGATCAGCAGGCGGGCGGGTTGCGCATGACCATTGCCGACGACGGCACGGCAGCCGGCGACTCGCCGGGCGAAAGGCGGCCCGGACGCGGTCATCACGGCATCGACATCATGGCCGAGCGCGCGGGCGAACTGGGCGGAACCTTCGATATCGGCCAGAAGGACGGAAGGATGACGATAACGGTGGATCTTCCGTCCGTTAACGTTTGATCGTGCCGCCGGCTATGATATCCTGAATCCAGGGTCGGGATATGGAAATGCGCGTAGTTATCGTTGATGACCATCCGATCTTCCGGGATGGTCTGCGCCGGATTCTGGAAGATTATGGCCATGCCGTCGTCGCGGAATGCAGCGACGGGCTGGAGGCGGTCGAGGTCGTGCGAAGCCGCCGGCCCGATCTTGTGCTGATGGACCTGCAATTGCCGGGTCAGGACGGAATCGCCGCGCTGCGGGCGTTGGGACGTGTGCCGCCGGTGGTGATCCTGACGGTCTCGGAAGAGGAGCAGGACATGCAGGAGGCGATGAATGCCGGTGCCTGCGCCTACCTGCTGAAGAACACCGATGCCTCGGAACTGGTCCGCATGATCGAGACCGTGGGCGAGGGATATCGCATCTTTCCATCCGATCCGCCGCGGCGCGAGACCGCCGGCGCGCCAACGCTGAGCGATCGGCAGAAGGCGGTGCTGGAGGGGCTGGTTCGGGGGCTCACGCTCAAGGAGATCGCGCAGGATCTGCAGATCTCGCAATTCACCGTTCGCACCTATCAGGAGCGGCTGCTGGAAAAGTTCGGCGTGGGCTCGCGGGCCGAACTGATCTTCGCCGCTTCGGGACAGCGCCGGCCGCGCCCGTCCTGAAACTGGTCGGCACACGCGGCGCCTGCACGGACGGCACCGATGCCGCGCGCGCGGCCGGGCGGTGCCGCCCCGAGACCGGTCGCCGCGCCGCCGGGACGGGTTCGCCGCCACCGGCACATGGCCCATGCATGAATGGCCGCGCAAGAACAGCCGCGCAAGAATGGCGACGGCCGGAATGGCGATAGACGCATGGGCCGCAGAAAACGCGCCGCCGCCGCCCACGGAGCGACGGATACGGGAGGCGGAGCAAGGGACGCGGGCCGCGGAAAACGGCCCGCCGGTCATCCGCCGATTATCCTGCGCCGGATCGCCACCCCTGTCACAGGCCGTATTGCTCGCGCGCGATCTCGCCCAGCCCGACCGCGTCAAGCCGGTCGAGCGGGGCGAGGAATGTCACCTGGATGACGCCCGGGGCGCGGCCGATTTCGATCGCACCGTTGATCGTGGCACGGTTGCGCACTTCGGGCACGCTCATGCCCAGCAGACGGGCCGCGCGGGCCAGTCCGTTCTCGATCGCGCCGTTGAGGTCGGGTGCGGTTCCGATCACCGAGATCGGCGCCGTTTCCTCCAGCGCCTCGACCCCCCAATGCGCGGCCAGACGTTCGGCACGGGCGCGCTCTCCGGCGCTGAACG
>JASBUM010000473.1 GCA_030147905.1 Acidimangrovimonas sp. | reverse complement strand
GGCGATTTCGCGTCCCGCGCCTTGGACGCCATCCGGCGCGGCGCGCCCCTGTCGCTGGCCTGCACGCTGGCGCTGATCCGCGCCCAACGCCCGCGCCCCGATCTGCGCGCCGCGCTCGAGGCCGAATATCGCTTCACCCATCGCGCGCTCGACCGTTCCGATTTTCTCGAAGGCGTGCGCGCGGCGGTGATCGACAAGGACCGCAAGCCGCAGTGGCGGATCACCGGCGCGGCACTGGCCCCGCGGGTGGCGGAAATGCTCGCCCCGCTCGGTAGCGGCCCGCGGGTCTTCACGGAGGAGGAAAGATGAAAGTCGCATTCATCGGATTGGGCAACATGGGCGCGCCGATGGCCGCCAATCTCGCCGCCGCCGGCCATGAGGTGACCGGCCATGACGTTCAGGCGGCGATGCCGGCGGGCGTGCGCCCCGCGGCAAGCGCCGCCGCCGCGGCCACCGGTGCCGAGGTGGTCATCACCATGCTGCCCAACGGCGAGATCCTGCGCGCGGTCGCGCGTGAAGCGATCCCGGCGATGGCGCCCGGCGCGGTCTTTTGCGATTGCTCGACCGTCGATGTCGAAAGCGCGCGCGTGGTCGCGGCCGAGGCGGAGGCGGCGGGGCTCGGCGCGCTCGACGCCCCGGTCTCGGGCGGGGTTGGCGGCGCGGCGGCGGGGACGCTGACCTTCATGGTCGGGGGCGGCGCGGCGGCCTTCGCGAAGGTGGAGCCGCTGTTGGCAGTGATGGGCCAAAAGGCCGTCCATTGCGGCGGCGCCGGCGCAGGCCATGCGGCCAAGATCTGCAACAACATGATCCTCGGCGTGACCATGATCGCGACCTGCGAAGCCTTCGCCCTGGCCGACAAGCTCGGCCTCGACCGCCAGAAGATGTTCGACGTGGTCTCCACCTCTTCGGGTTATTCCTGGGTCATGAACGCCTATTGCCCGGCGCCGGGGGTGGGGCCGAAAAGCCCGGCCGACAACGGCTATCGTCCAGGCTTCGCCGCGGAATTGATGCTCAAGGATCTGCGGCTGAGCCAGCAGGCCGCCGAAGGCGCCGACGCCGATACGCCGATGGGCGCGCTCGCCGCCGCGCTTTACGCCCGGTTCGTAGAGGACGAAGACGGGCGCGGGCGCGACTTCTCGGCGATGCTGCCGCGTTTCGAGGGTCGGCACCGGGGGTGAGGCCTGCGGCTGCTTCGGCGCGGCGGCCGGTGTTGGCGCGCCCCTCGGGCGGTGCCGGCCCAGGCCCGCGGCGCGTGGAGGGCGAGCCCCTCGGCCTGCGGATCCGGCATGCGCCCGCCCGGCCGCCGGCATGCGGCCGATGCGGATGCCTCCGGCGGCGGTATTTGGCCCGGAAGACTGCGGGCGGGACGAGCATCGGACCGCGCGTGGTTCGGTGCCCGCGCGCGCATGGGTTCATGAGTTTGGAAGCGACGGCGCCGACGGGACGGGTCGGAGAGAGGACGGGGGCGGATGATGCGGGAAGCGGATGACAAGCGGGGGCTGCGCCCGCATGCGGTAATCCTGGCCGGCGGACTGGGCCGGCGCATGGGGGGCGGGCAGAAGGGTTTGCGCATGCTGGGTCCGCAGCCCCTGATCGGCCATGTCATCGCGCGACTTGCCCCGCAGGCCGGGGCGCTGGCCATTTCGGCCAATGCGCCGGGGTATGAATCCTTCGGTCTGCCCATATTGCCTGATCCGGTGGCCGGACATCCCGGACCGCTGGCTGGCGTCCTGGCTGGTCTGCTCTGGCTTCGCGATCGGGCGCGGGAGAGCGGCGGAGGTGACGGTGGCGCAGATGGAAGCGCAGATGGAGGCACGGAGGGAGGCACGGAGAGAGGCGCAGAGGGGTGCCGCGGACCCCGGGGCGCGGGGCGGCTTCTGACCGCCGCGGCGGACACGCCGTTCTTTCCGGCCGATCTCGTAGCCCGTCTGGCAGCGGCCGCGCCCGATCCGCGCCAGTTGGTCCTTGCCCGTTCACCCGCCGGCGAGCATCCACTTTTTGCCTTGTGGCCTATGGGGTTGCAAGACGATCTTGCGACATGGCTCGAAGCGGGGGGGCGACGTGTACGCGACTTCTGCGCGCGCCATGCGCCAGCCTATTGCGACTTTGCCGCGGCCGAGTCCCGCGCGCCCGATCCCTTCTTCAACATCAACCGGCCCGAGGATCTGGCCCGGGCAGAGGATCATCTGGCCAGCGGCAGCGTCTGACGGGCCAAACCCCCGACCGCGCCGCCCCAGGCGCCGATCGCGGTGCCATCGACGGGCAGTGCCGTCGCAAGACCGCCGGTGAAATCGTGCCAGGCGCCCTGATAGTCCGGGCGCACCACGGTCACCACCGGCAGGCCGGCCAGCATCGCCGCCTCGAAGACCGCGCGCAGCCCGCCACCCTCGGCTTCGGCCTTGCCGAACCGGTTGAGCACGAGGAGATCGGGCGGATCAGCCGCGATCAAGGCCAGAAGCGCGCCCGCCCGCTGCGCGAGTGCTGCGGGATCGAGCCGGCAGCCGCGCGCACCCGAGCCCAGCGCCTGGCTGATGACGTGGCGGGTGCCGGTGGCGAGATCCTCGATCACCAGGGCGCCGGCGGGCGCGGCGGTAACGGCGGCCGCGGCGATCGGAGGCGGCGCGTCACCGGGCTGCGGAGGGCGCGGGGCCTGAAGGTGGCCCGCAATTCGCCAGCCTGCCGCGCGCCAGATGGCGACGGCGGCGCGCAATGCACGGTCACCCTGCCCGTCGCCCGGACAGATCACCGC
>JASBUM010000472.1 GCA_030147905.1 Acidimangrovimonas sp. | reverse complement strand
GCTGTGCTCGCCATGGTCGGGTTCGGGCTCCATCCGGCGTTCGAGACCGGGGGGGCGCTGGGGCTGGCTCGGGAACGGCGGTGTCGGGTAGGACCGGGGTTCGGGCCGGGGTTCGGACTGCGGTTTGGACATGGAATTCGGACTCCGGGTCATGGATGGATGTGGCGAGGGGCGCAGGACGCCAGCGCGGATGAACGGACCGGCCGGTTGCGGCAGGGCCGGATCATGCGACCGGTTGGTCCCGGCGCCGAATGCGGGCGCGGGATCATGTGCACGGCCGGCACGGGACATAACGGATGCCGCGCGCCACGGGTTCCTGCGGGGGGCGGGCCGGCAGGATCGCGAAGCGGCGCCAAGCCGGCCACATCTTCGCCGAACGGGCGCATTTCATCGAGCGCCATCAAGGACCTGACGGCCGGAGCTGCCCGGGTTCGGCCGCGCGCGGAATGACGCCGACGCCTTGCGCGGCGGGCGGATCCGCCGGCGCCGGTCGCTGATCCGCCCGTTCCATCCCGGCGCCGGCGATCGCGACACCCGCGTGCCCGCCGGGGATTCAGCGCAGCGCCGGGCGCATCCCCAACCTCCCGCTCAGTCCCGCCCGGCCGGGCGTAGGCGGAGGCCGGCGGCCCGCCGGATGCAAAGGCGCCTTGAGGGTCGGGCGGACCTCCTCGAGGCCGGCGATCACCATGGCACGGGCCCGGTTCACGCGGCTCTTGACCGTCCCGATCGTGCAGTTGCAGATCCGCGCGCTCGCCTCGTAGCTTTCTCCCTGCATGAGGACCAGCACCAGCGTATCGCGGTAATGGGGCGGTAGCCGTTGGATCGCATTGACGAGGTCGCGGCCATGCAACGACCATTCCTGTGTCGCCGGAACGCTGGCCAGTTCCGAGGCGCATTCGGAGGCACCCACCTGTTCGCGCGCGGCGCGCTTGCGGCTGTTGTAGAAGCTGTTCTTGAGAATCGTGAAGAGCCAGGCACGCAGGTTCGTGTCGGCCACGAACTTCTCCTTGTTGAGGATCGCCTTGCACAGCGTTTCCTGCACGAGATCGTCGGCATCGGCCGGTTCGCGGGTCAGCGTCCGCGCGAAGGCCCGCAGGCTGGGAATCCACTCGATCAGAAGTTCCGGATCGAGATGCGCGGTCAGAGGTGTGACGGTTGGCGGCGTGATTGGTGGCGGCGTGCCGGGCCGGGCTTGGGCGGGGTCCGGGCGCGAACCTTCCCGCCGGTCGCGCATCGCACGAGGCGTCGATCGGGGTTTGCGCATGTCGTTCTTCCTTCCAGGGCAGACAGATCAGAAGACGGTTCGCCCGTCCTGTCGCCGACCAGCGTCGTCACGACGGCGGGTGCGGCGCGGGCCCGGCCCGGATGCGGTGCCCAGATGCGGTGCACGGACAGGCGCGACCGTCATCGGTTTCGTTGCCGGCCGGGCGGGTTTCACCCGACCCCGCCCGGTCTGGAGCGGCCGCTGGCATCCCCGGCGCCTCGCGCGCGCGACATCTAGAGTGCAGCGAATAGGAAACGCGGCGGCGATCCACATCGTTCCGCGCCGCGCGATCACACTGGCAGCAGCAGCCGGCGGCAGGCCGATTGTCGCCATAGCAGAGGCACAGCGGTTCCCGATCGGGAACAATAGACGGGCTCCACTGTTTGCACGGTTCCACCGGTCTAAAGGAGCAAACCGATGAACAACTCCAACGAAAAGCACGGCCAGGACCGTGCCCAGGACTCGCGCAAGACGTCCGGAGGGTCCGACGGACCCCACGACCAGCAGCGCCAGCAGCAGGCACAGCAGCAGGGCCAGCGCCAGCCCGAGCGTGAGCAACAGCAGCAGCAGCAGGGCGAAGCGCGCCGCGACGGGTCGTCCGGCACGGGCAAGACCCCCGCCGGCGATCAACACCGCGAACACGACGGGCGCTCCGGCGAACACGGGCCGAAGGGCAACCCGACGCGCTAAGGCGTGAACGGAGCCGGGCAGACGCCCTCCTGTCTGCCCGGTCCCCGCCGCCACGGCGTCAGACCTTGCGCCGTGGCGGCTGACGGGCAAGAATGACGCGCGTGCGCCACAGCAAGGTGCGCCCCATCATTGCGCGGCAACCGGAGCGGCCGTCCGGTCTTGTCTGACGATTCAGCCGACGAGCGGGATCCGGCCGGCCACCGGGGACGGAAAGATATCATCCCATGCAACGATCCGACCGCCGGCCGATCATCGTCTTCGACGTCAACGAGACGCTGCTCGACCTCGAGTCGGTCACGCCGCTTTTCGTGCGCTGCTTTGGCGACGGCGCGAAGATGCGGGAATGGTTCGCCCAGCTCATCCTCTATTCCGAGGCGCTGACCCTGTCCGGCCTCTACACGCCGTTCGGCGAACTCGCGGCGGGCAGCCTGCGCATGGTGGCCGCAACCTCGGGGGTGACGGTGACGGATGCCGACATCGACGAGTTGAAGCAGCGGATCGCGGCGATGCCGGCGCATCCGGATGCGGCGCCCGCACTCCGGCGGCTTGGATCCGCAGGGTTCCGGCTGGTCACGCTGACCAATTCCCCACCGGCGGCGGGGCCCTCTGCGCTCGATCGTGCGGGGCTCGGCGAATATTTCGAGCGCGCCTTCAGCGTGGATGCGGTCGGCCGGTTCAAGCCCGCGCCGGAAACCTATCGCTCCGTCGCGGCGACACTGGGGACCGAGCCGGCAGGGCTGTGCATGGTCGCATGCCACCTGTGGGATACGATCGGCGCACAGGCCGCGGGTTGTGCGGCTGCATTGGTGAGACGGCCGGGAAACGCGGAAATGCTTGCCGCGGGCGTGCCGGTGCCGGACATCATCGTCGACGACATGCATGCCCTCGCCGAACGGATCATCGCCAGATGGCCGGCGGCCGCGGTCTGAACCATGACGGCGCTGCCCGCTTCCCGTCCGGAGGATAGCCCGCCACAGGATGGCGTATCCCGGCAGGGGCGGCGCCCGCCGATCAGCAGCAAGCCGGAGCGATGAAGGCGCCCGCCGGAAACCCCACCGGCAGGCGCCTTTGTCTTTCCGGCCACGGCGGGACGGGGCAGCGCGGCCCCGCCCCTGTCCGCAGGAGGCCCGACCTCAGGTCATGTGATAGGCGGCCTCGCCGTGCGAATGAAGATCGAGCCCCTCGCGCTCGGCGTCGTTGCTCACGCGCAGACCGATCGTCATGTCCACCAGCTTGTAGAGGATGAACGACACCACGCCCGACCACACGATCGTGGTCCCGACGGTCGCGATCTGCACCATGAGCTGGCCCGCCATCGTCTGCCCCTGGGCATAGCCCACCCCGCCGAACGCGGTCGAGGCGAAGACCCCGGTCAGGATCGCGCCGGTGATCCCGCCGATACCATGCACGCCGAAGACATCGAGACTGTCGTCATAGCCGAACCTGGTCTTCACCGTGGTGACGAAGAAGTAGCAGATCGGCGAGACGATCAGGCCAAGGACAACCGCGCCCATCGGACCGACAAAGCCGCAGGCCGGGGTGATCGCGACCAATCCCGCGACCATGCCCGAAATCCCCCCCAGCATCGACGCCTTGCCACGGGTGATCGCCTCGACGGCGGACCAGGACAGCACGGCGGCGGCGGTCGCGACGAAGGTGTTGATCATGGCCAGCGCGGCGGTATCGTTCGCCGCCAGCGCCGAACCCGCGTTGAAGCCGAACCAGCCCACCCACAGGATCGACGCGCCGACCATCGCCAGCGTCATCGAATGGGGCGCCATGTTGTCGCGGCCAAGGCCCACGCGCTTGCCGATCACCAATGCTCCGACCAGTGCCGCGATGCCCGCGTTGATATGCACCACAGTGCCGCCGGCGAAATCCATCGCCCCCATCTTGAAGAACAGCCCCGATCCGTCCCAGACCATATGGGCGATGGGGAAGTAGACGAAGGTCACCCACAGGCCGATGAACAGCAGCAGCGCCGAGAAGCGGATCCGCTCGACGAAGCTGCCGATGATCAGCGCCGGCGTGATGACGGCAAAGGTCATCTGGAAGACGATGAACACATATTCGGGAATCGTTCCGGACACGGACTTCACCCCGACGCCGGACAAGAACAGCTTGCCGAAGCCGCCCCAGAAGGGCGAGGTTGCGCCGCCGAAGGCGATCGAATAGCCCCAAAGCACCCAGATCACCATCACCAGTGCCGAAATCAGGGTGCATTGCATCAGCACCGACAGCATGTTCTTCGACCGCACGAGACCGCCGTAGAACAGCGCCAACCCCGGCAGGGTCATGAACAGCACCAGCGCGCTCGAGGTCATCATCCAGGCGGTATCGCCGGCATCGATCTTGGCCGGCGCCGACTGCGCCAGCGCCGGCAGCGCCGCCAGCAGCGTGGCGGCGGCGGCCAGTCCCATGATTTTGTTCAGCTTGGACATGTCGCTATCTCTTTCCCCTGATCCTGAGCGTCACAGCGCATCTTCATTGAGTTCGCCGGTCCGCACGCGAACCGCCTGATCGACGTCGATGACGAAAATCTTGCCGTCACCGATCTTGTCGGTCTTGGCCGTCTTGCGGATGGTGTCGACGACCGGTTCGGCCAGCGCATCGCTGACGACGATCTCCAGCTTGACCTTCGGTACGAAGTTCACCGCGTATTCGGCGCCGCGGTAGATCTCGGTATGGCCCGACTGGAGGCCGAAACCCTTGATCTCGGTAACCATCATGCCGCGCACGCCGACGGTGGTCAGCGCCTCGCGAACCTCGTCGAGCTTGAACGGCTTAATCGCTGCGATGATGAGTTTCACGTCCTTCCCCTTCCGATTGGCGGGGGGCCCCAGTGGCGCCCACTGCCGCACTCAAGGCCCGATCCGCGACGCCAGACAAGAAAGGAGGACAGGGAAAACGCCCGCCAGACAGGCGGAGATGCACAATTTTTGCACAAATGCACTCGAATGCCTCATTTTTGATCGGCAATTAGATCGGCGAGAACGGCGTTGCGGCTCCACATTCGGGGATGGCGCCGCTATTTTGACCGCCGTCGCGAACCGGCAAGATCCGGCCGGTCGCGCGCAACGACCAAAACAGAAACGGGCAGCAGGCGCGAAACGGCATGACCGACAACACCCGCAGGAGGCCGCCGCTGGTGGCGACCCGGCCAAAGGCCGCGAAGAAGACGCAAGAGACCAGAGGCAAGGGCGGGCCGCGCGCCGGAACCGGGGCGAAGACGTCGAGCGGCGGCAACGGAAAGGGGACGCGGCGGCGTGGACAGGGCGGCGGGTCGCGGCGTCCGCCGCGCGGGCCGCTCGGCCATCTGTGGGCGGCGCTCGTCGCTGTCATGCGCGGCTTCTGGGCGCTGGCGTGGCGCGGGGCGGTGATGATCGCCTTCGTCATATTCCTGACCGCGGTCTACGACTACAGCACCATGCCCCCGGCGAAGACGCTTCTCGACGGGCGGGTCCGCGGTTCGGTCACCATGCTCGACGATACCGGCAAGCCCTTCGCCTGGCGCGGCCAGACCTTCGGCGGCACCGTCACCGCGACCTCGATCTCGCCCTATCTGAAGGATGCGATCGTCGCCACCGAGGATCGCCGCTTCTATTCGAATTTCGGCGTTTCGCCGCGCGGCATCATCGGCGCGATGATCATCAACATCCGCGCCGGACGCGGCCCCTTCGAGGGCAACGGCGGCTCGACCATCACGCAGCAGGTGGCCAAGCTGCTGTGCATGGGCCGGCCCTATGACCCCAAGGTCTGGAAGACCGAGGCCGCCTATCAGGCGGATTGCCGCGTCTCCTCGCTGTGGCGAAAGATCCGCGAGGTGCCCTACGCGCTGGCGATGGACGCCAAATATCCCAAGAACCAGATCCTGACGATCTATATCAACCGGGTCTACCTGGGTGCCGGCACGCGCGGCTTCGAGGCGGCGGCCGAACGCTATTTCGGCAAACATGCGAGCCAGGTGACCCCGGCCGAGGCGGCGATGCTTGCGGGCTTGCTGCGCGCGCCGTCCTATTACGCGCCCACCAACAATCTCGCGCGGGCGCAGGACCGGGCCAATGTCATCATCGGCCTGATGGAACAGCAAAAATACATCACGCCGCAGCAGGCCGATTACGCCCGCAGCCACCCCGCGCAGCTCGCCGATCCGGCGAAGACCAAGGCGGGCGGCTATTTCGCCGACTGGGTGATGGAAAGCGCGCCGAGCTTCCTGACCCGCGACACGACCGAGGACGTCGTGATGCAGACCACGCTCGATCCGCGGATCCAGGCCGCGGCCGAGGCGGCGGTGCAAAAGGTCTTCGACCAACCGGGGCTGAAGAAATCGAAGATTCAGGTGGCGGCGGTGGTGATGTCGCCCGACGGCGCGGTGCGCGCGATGATCGGCGGGCGCAAGATGCAGGCGGCCGGCGCGTTCAACCGCGCCACCCAGGCCCTGCGCCAGACCGGCTCGTCATTCAAGCCCTTCGTCTACGGCGCGGCACTCGACATGGGCTACAGCCCCAACGATCTGGTGGACGATGCCCCGCTGACGATCAACATCCCCGGATCCGGCCCGTGGAAGCCGCTCGACTACGAACGCACCTTCAAGGGCGTGGTCACCCTGACCACTGCGCTGAAGGATTCGCTCAACATCCCGGCGGTGAAGGTCTCCGAGGCGGTCGGGCGCGACATGGTCGCCAAGGTCGCGCATGGCTTCGGCGTGAAGAGCCCGCTCGCCAAGGGGCCGGCGATCGCGCTGGGTGCCTCCGAGGCCACGCTTCTGGACATGACCGGAGCCTATGCAGGCATTCTCAACGGCGGGGTTTCGGTGGCGCCCTATGCCATCCGCTCGGTCAGCCTGCGCGGCGAGAGCACACCGTTGGTGGACCGCGCGGCGACGCCGGGACAACGGGTGATCTCCGCCCAGGCCGACGGCGAGCTGGTCTACATGATGAACCAGGTCGTGAACGGCGGCACGGCGACGCGCGCGAAGCTCCCCGATCGCGAGGCTGCCGGCAAGACCGGCACAACCCAGAACTGGCGCGATGCCTGGTTCATCGGCTTCACCAGCGATTACATCATGGGCGTCTGGGTCGGGCATGACGACAACTCGCCGATGAAACGCATCACCGGCGGCAGCCTCCCGGCCGAGATCTGGCACGACACGATGGCCACGGTGGACAAGGAACTGAACCTGCCGCCGAAACCGCTGCCGATGATCACGCCCCTGCCGGCGCAGAAGGCCGCCCCCGCGGCCGCGCCGGCGCCGAAAGTGCCCGGAAACACCGTCATCAGCCGGATCCTGAACAATATTCTCGGGGGGCTCGCCGGGCGCAACTGATCGCGTGAAAGACGCCAAGTGGGCCGGCGGGGCTGCCCGGCCCGGCCGTGCGGGCCGGTCGCCCCGCTCCGGTCGCCCGCGGGATCCGAAACGGCAACGGGATAACGGCACCGGGGGGATCCGGGGGGGGTAACGACACCGGGATGCTGGGCTGCGGCCGGGAGGGGGCACCATAGGCCCCGCCCGCCGGTCCCGTCATCGGCAGTCGCGTCAGCCCGCAGCCGGGCGGATCGCGACCGCCTCGCGCAGCTGCAGCCGATCGTCGCCCGTCAGCCGGATTTCTTGAGCAGGGCGATCAGCGCATTGATGTTGCCGCCGTTCTTGTCCAGCATCGAGCCGATCTCGGTGCGTTCGGCGGCAAGCATGTTGATGCCCTCGATCACGATGTTGAAGAACAGGTCGCGGCCGCTGCGGTCCGAGACGTCCCAGCGCACGTCGAAGGGGGCCTCGCCGCGCAGCTTGGCGACCGAATCGACGGAATAGAAGCCGTTGACCTTCTGGGCGCTGACCACGGTGATCTTGCCGCCGATGAACTCGCGGAAGCGCCGGCCGTACTTGCGCGAGATATAACCGGTGAAAGCCTCGGTATAGGCCTTCATCTGCGCCGGCGTCGCGCTGCGCGCGGCGATGCCCAGGGTCGAACGGGCGATCACCGGCACGTCCGAATACTTGTTGAACACCTGTTCGAAATCCTTGAACATCTGCTGTTCGGATTCGCCCGAGTTGATGATGCGGTTGATGTCATCCACCAGCCGCCCGATCAGCGCCCGTGCCGAAGCGGTGTCCAGCGCAAGCGCCGGCCTGGCCAGGGCCAGGGCGGCAGAGCCGGCCGCCAGGCCGGCGATCAGGCTGCGTCGCGTCAGATCATTTGGCATAGGGGTCCTCGTAGGGGTTGTAGTTGGCGCTCGCCGATTTCTGGCCGATCTCGAAATGGCGCTTTTCCAGATACAGCAGGCGCATCTGCGCATAGCTGTCGGCCGATCCGTACAGCAGCGAATCGACGGTACCCGAGAAACGATATCGATCGTTGAGCTTTGAGGCCACCTCGGTGGTCAGCGGCAGACGGCGCAGGTCGCGCGGCAGGACGAAGCGCAGCGGATCCGCGACCGCATCCACGACCTTGCCGGCCACGTCCCGCTCGGTCGAGGGGCCCAGCACCGGCAACTCCAGATAGGCGCCCTCGGGCGCGCCCCAGACAAACAGCGTCTCGCCGAAATCATTGCGCTTGGCGGTCAGACCCATGGCCCCCGCGGGATCGAAGATGCCGCCGATGCCGAAGATCGTGTTGACCGCGAAGCGCAGCGAATTGTCGGCCGCGGCATAGATCTTGGCCTGCAGCAGGTCGTTGATCACATAGGACGGCAGGGCGAAGTTGTTCGACAGGTTCGTCACGCCGCGGCGCAACGGCCCCGGCATGGCCTTGCCGTAGACCTGCGAAACCGGCCGGATCACAGATTTGTCCAGCGCGATATTGGCCGCGTGGTTTTCCCGGTTCTGCTTCTCGTAGGGGTCGTTGAAGCGCGACTTGCCGTTCGGTGCGGCGCAACCGGCCACCACGCTCGCCAGCAGCAGCGCCACCACGATCGGACCCCGGCGAAGCCGTGTCAGACCCAAAGCGGGAAACGGAATGTTAGCTGTCATCGAATTTACTGTCCGAACTGGCGGGGAAAGACCGGCCCCGGGATGCCCGTCAGATTTAGGCGGATGCGCGATGCAAAACAACGGTGGCACCCGGCCGGTTCCCCAAACCAGACGGGGGGCGTGGTCGTTTTGAAGGCGAAAGGATCAGTTTTGCCACAGTTCTCGTCCCTCGGCCGGACTTCCCTGTGGCACGTTCTGGCCGCGAATCGGCGGCTGGTTCCGCTTCTGCTGATGCTCAGTTTCGCGGTGAACGCGCTGATGCTGACCGGACCGCTCTACATGCTTCAGGTCTACGACCGGGTCCTGCGCAGCCGCTCCGCCGAAACCCTTCTGGCGCTGACCCTGCTCGCCGCCTTCCTCTTCGTCATGCTCGCCTTCGTGGATCATGCCCGCGGCCAGATCGTGACCCGAATCGGTGCGCGATTGCAGGACCGGCTGGACGGGCGCGTCTTCTCGGCCGCGTTGCGGCAGGCGCAGCACAATCCGGGCGCCGGGCCCGAAGGCGCCGTCGAATCGCTCCGCCGGCTGTTCGCCGCGCCGGTCGCGCTGGCGCTGTTCGACATCCCGTGGACACCGTTCTTCATCGCCGTGATCTTCGCCTTCCATATCCAGCTTGGCCTGCTCGCGCTGGCTGCCAGCGCCGTTCTCCTGGCGCTTGCGGCGACGAACCGGCTGCTGGTGCGGCGGCGGCTGGCGCGGGCGGGTCTCTTGCGCAACGGGGCCGAATCAATGGCGGCAAGCTATCGCGCGGGCGCCGAGACGCTGGGCGGCCTGGGCATGCGGGGCACCGCCCGCGCGCGCTGGCGCCGGCGGCGCGACGCGGCCCTTGGCGCCGAGATCGGCGCGGCAGACCTGGCGGGCGGTTTCGCCGCCTTCACACGCAGCCTGCGGCTGTTCGTGCAATCGGCGATGCTGGGGCTGGGGGCATGGCTGGCGCTGCGCGGGGCGGTCTCGCCGGGCGCGATGATCGCGGCCTCGGTCCTGCTCAGCCGGGCACTGGCCCCGCTGGAAACCGCGATTGCCCAGTGGGACGTGCTGGCACGGGGGGTCGTGGCATGGCGACAGCTGTCCGCCCTTCTCGCAGGCGATCCGCCGGCCGCGCCTCGCCTCGCGACCCTGCGCCCGGATGCGATGCTGGAATTTTCGGATGTCGGCGTGGTGCCGCCGGGCGCCGGCCGCGCGGCGCTGATCGACATCAACTTTCGCCTGAACCCCGGCGAGGCGATGGGCGTGATCGGGCCGAGCGGGGCAGGAAAATCGTCGCTGGCGCGACTGGCGGCCGGCGTCTGGACGCCGTCACGCGGGACGATCGCGCTGGGCGGCGGCGCTCTGGCGCTGCATGATGCCGATCGGCTCGGCCGCTGGATCGGCTATCTTCCCCAGCAGATCACCCTGTTCGAGGGAACGGTGGCCCAGAACATCGCGCGGCTCGATCCGTCGCCGGACCCGGCTGCCGTGATCGCCGCAGCCCGCGCGGCCGGTGCGGAGGCGATGATCCGCGGTCTGCCCGGCGGTTTCGATACGCCCCTCGAGCCGGACGGGGCCCCGTTGTCGGGCGGCCAGCGTCAGAGCATCGGACTGGCGCGCGCGCTTTATGGCGCCCCGGTGCTGCTGGTTCTGGACGAGCCCAACGCCCATCTCGACCACGCCGGCAATCTCGCCATCGGCGCCGCGCTCCGCCGACACCTGGCCGCCGGGGGCGCGGCGTTGGTGATGGCCCATCGCCCGGCCGCGATACGCGAATGCGGGCGGATCATGGCGCTCGACGCCGGGAGGATCCGCGCGATCAGCCCCCGCACGGGGATCGCCCTGCGGCCGGTGCCGGGGGCCGCGAAGACGCCGCCCGGCCCGGCCGGCGCGACCAGGGGCGCCGCCCCGTCCGACACGCGGCCC
This sequence comes from Acidimangrovimonas sp., assembly GCA_030147905.1. The sequence goes on along the minus strand of JASBUM010000472.1, from coordinate 5,684 downwards.
GTCACCGGCCCCGCCGCAAAGACCGCGGCCGTGCGCGGCCCGATCTTCGCCAGCCTGCGGCCGGTGAAGCGATGAAGCCGCATCACCTCCGCATGCGGATTCCGGCGCGCCGCGCGCTGATCGCGCTGGCCATTCTCGCGGGCGGCACGCTTGCCTGGGCCGCGGGTGCAAGGATCGAAGGCGCAGCGAGCCTGACCGGCGTCGTCGCGCCGGAAAGGACACGGCCCGTCCTCGCCCATGCCGAAGGTGGCACCGTGGCGGCGCTGCTGGTCCGCGAGGGATCCCCGGTCAAGGTCGGCCAGCCGTTGATCCGTCTCGACGGCAGCGCGCTGGAGGCCGAGGCGGCGATCTTGCGACGGGCGCGCGATCGCCGGGCCCTGCACCGCGCCCGCCTGCGTGCCGAAAGCCGCGGCGACGGCACCGAGCCGATCTTTCCTCCCGAGCTGCTGCTGCGGGCCGAATCCGATGAGGCGCTGCGCAGCCTGATCGAGGATGAGCGCAGGCATTTCCGGACCCGCCGCGATGCGCGCCGGGCGGTGCGCGAACAGAACCGGCGACGGGAGGCCGAGATCGCGCGGCGCATCGAGGGGCTCGATACGCAGATCGCGGCGGCAGAGCGGCAGGCCGCCCTGATCGCCGAGGATCTCGACCGTGCACGTGCGCTGAGCACGCGCGGACTGGGCACCCGTGATCGCCTGCGCGCATTCGAACGCGCCGCCGCCGAACATTCCGGACGACAGGGGCAGTTGATCGCGGCCCGTGCCATGGCTCGGGAAGAATCCGCGCGGATCGCTCTGGGCAGCCGCGCGGATGCCGCCGATGCCCGCGCCGCCGCGCTGAGCGCGCTCGGGGATCTCGACCGGGCCGACGACGCCGCCCGGCTGCGGCTCGAGCTGCTCCGCGGCCGGCTGGCCGCGCTGGTGATCCGGGCGCCGGTTTCCGGTGTCGTCCATGGCCTGACCGCGCCGCCCGCGCCCGGTGTGGTGCGCGCGGCCGCGCCGCTCATGTCGATCGTCGAGGATGCGGCGCCTCGCGTCGCGCGCCTGCGGATCCCGGCGCATCTGATCGCCCGGATAGGCCCGGGAACCCGCGCCCGCATCATTCCGGCTGACGGCGATGCCGAGGGGGGCCGCGAACTGACCGGGCGGATCGAACGGATATCCGCCGATCGCTTCGCCGACCCGGGCGGCGGCGGGGTCTATTTCCGGGCCGAGGTCGCGCTGAACGACGGTCCCACAGACGGCCCTGACGACGGTGGCCCGGCCGACGGTGGCCCGGGCAGCGGCGGTTCGGGCAGCGGCGGTTCGGGCGGTGGCTCGTCGGCGGGCCGGCTCAAGCCCGGAACCCCGGTCGAGGCCATCATCCGGATGGGGCCCGCCAATCCGCTGGCGGCGCTTTTCGCCCCCCTCGCCACCTATCTCGACCGCGGACCGCCGGCAGACCGATAGCCCCTTTCGCTCGGCCGGGGGCGGCGCTAGTGTCCGGCCTGGACAACACCCGGAGGGAGCGATGAGCGCAACGATCGAGCAACGCCTGACCGAACGCGGCATCACCCTGCCCGCCGCTCCGGCGCCGGCCGCCAATTACGTGCCCTTCGTACAAAGCGGCACGCTTGTCTTCGTCTCGGGACAGATCAGCCAAGGCCCCGAGGGGCTCATCCGCGGCAAGCTCGGGGCAGACCTCGACACCGAGGCCGGCGCTGCGGCGGCACGGGCCTGCGCACTGGGTCTTCTGGCGCAGCTCCGCGCGGCCTGCGACGGCGATCTCGACCGTCTGGTGCGGGTGGTCAAGCTGATCGGCTTCGTCAATTCCACGCCGGATTTCACCGACCAGCCGAAAGTGGTCAACGGCGCGTCCGATTTCCTCGTCGAGATCCTCGGCGACGCGGGGCGTCATGCGCGCTCGGCCGTCTCCGCGGCGGCACTGCCCCTCGGCGTCGCCGTCGAGATCGAGGCGATTTTCGAGATTCGCTGATGCCGCCCCGCTTGCCAGCCGCCTTCCTCGGGAACCCGATCGCCCACCGCGCCTATCACGACCGCGCCGCGGGCCGGCCGGAGAACTCACGCGGGGCGATCCATGCCGCCGTCGACCGCGGCTACGGGATCGAGATCGACATCCAGCCGTCCTCGGACGGGGTGGCGATGGTCTTTCACGACGATACGCTCGACCGGCTGACGGCCGCCGGCGGCCCGGTGCGTGGACGCAGCGCGGCCGAACTGGGCGCGACCCGGCTGCGCGACGCACCGGACGGGATACCCACCCTTGCCGAGGTGCTGTCAATCGTGGCCGGACAGGTGCCGCTGCTGATCGAGATCAAGGACCAGGACGGTGCCAACGGCCCCGCGGTCGGCCCGCTGGAAGAGGCGGTCGTCGCCGCGCTGACGGGCTATGCCGGCCCCGTCGCGGTGATGTCGTTCAATCCCCATTCCGTCGCGGCGATGGCGCGGCTTGCGCCGGATCTTCCGCGCGGGCTCACGACCTGCGGCTATGACGCGGAAGACTGGCCTGCGCTGTCGCCGGCGCGCCGGACCGAACTGGCCGAAATCGCCGATTACGACCGCGTCGGCGCCAGTTTCATCAGCCACCGCGCCCGCGATCTGGGCGCGCCGCGGGTGGCGGCGCTGAAGGCGGCGGGTGCGGCCATCCTGTGCTGGACCGTGCGCAGCCCCGAACAGGAGGCGCAGGCCCGCGAGATGGCCGACAACATCACCTTCGAAGGCTACCCGGCCCGGCTGCGCCCTTGACCCGCGCCGCGCGAGCACAAGCTTAGGTGGATGCAGCCGGACCGGAACCCATGAGCGAAACCATCGACATCACGCTTCTCAACGGGGTGGCGGATGTGGCCGCGCATGAATGGGATGTCTGCGCCGCACCCGAATGCGCCGATGGCGGACGTCCGTGCGATCCCTTCACCACGCACCGGTTCCTGACCGCGCTGGAGCATTCCGGCTCGGTCGGACCGGGCACCGGCTGGCAATCCCGGCCGCTGGTGGCGAAGCTCGGCGAGACCACTCTGGGTTTCGCGCCGCTTTACGCCAAATCCGACAGCCAGGGCGAATACATCTTCGATTTCAACTGGGCGCATGCCTATGAACTCGCGGGCGGCCACTACTACCCCAAGCTGCAGATCGCGGTACCCTTCACACCGGCCACGGGCCGGCGGCTGTTGTGCCGGCCGGGCGTGGAGGATACCGCCCGCACCGCGCTGCTGCAGGGCGCCGTCCAGATCGCCGACGGCAATGCGCTCTCGTCGCTGCACGCGACCTTCTGCACCGAGGAGGAGGCCCGCCTGGGCGCGCAGATGGGGCTGTTGCACCGGGTGACGCAGCAGTTCCACTGGCATGATGCCGGCTATGGCGATTTCGAGGGCTTTCTGGCAGGGCTCGCCTCGCGCAAGCGCAAGGCGATCCGCAAGGAACGCCGACAGGCGCAGGATTTCGGCGGCACCATACACCGGCTGACCGGCGACGACCTGCGCCCCGAACACTGGGATGCCTTCTGGCGCTTCTATCAGGATACCGGATCGCGCAAATGGGGCCGGCCCTATCTGACGCGCGCCTTCTTCGAGCAGATGCAGGAGCAGATGCGCGACGACATCCTGCTGGTCATGGCGCGGCGCGACGGGCACTGGGTGGCGGGGGCGCTGAACTTCATCGGGCGCGACACGCTCTTCGGCCGCTACTGGGGCTGCATCGAGGATCACCCCTGCCTGCATTTCGAGCTGTGCTATTATCAGGCGATCGAATTCGCGCTCGAGGCCGGCTGCGGCCGGGTGGAGGCCGGCGCCCAAGGTGAACACAAGCTGGCCCGCGGCTATGTGCCCAGCGCGGTCCATTCGCTGCACTGGATCCGCGATCCGGGTTTTCGAAACGCGATCGCGCGCTATCTCGAGGCAGAGCGCGACGCGACGGACGAGGAAATGGCCGCCCTGTCGGCCTTCACGCCCTTCCGCAAGGGGGCGGGGACGGCAGCGGACGGTGCGGGCTGCGACCCGGCGGACGGGGCCTGATCGCGCGGCTTGCGCCGCCACCCGCCGGACGCGAACCCGCCAAGACCCAACCGGCCGAAAGGCAATGCAACCGGAGAGACCATGGCAGAAGTTCTGAGCGACAGCGCCCGCCCCGAGATGCTCGCCCCGCTGCTGGAGGCCGGCTGGACCGTCGTCGAAGGACGCGACGCCATCGCCCGATGCTATCGCTTCCGCAATTTCGTCGAGGCCTTCGGCTGGATGACGCGCGTCGCACTCTGGGCGGAGAAATGGAACCACCACCCCGAATGGTCGAATGTCTACAATACCGTCGAAGTGGTCCTGAGCACCCATGACGCCGGCGGACTGAGCGAACTTGACGTGAAACTGGCCAAGAAAATGGAGCAACTGGCGCAATGCTGAACAACTTACTCAATACGCCGCTGATCCAGGGCAAGACGATCGGCGACGTGCTGACGGTGAAGTTTCTTGCCGCGATCATGGGCAATGTCGTGGCCGCGTTGATCATCCTGATCGTCGGCTATTTCATCGCGCGCTGGGCGGATGCGCGGATTTCCCGCCTGGGCAAGACCCATGCCCGGCTCGACGAGGCGATGTTCAGTTTCCTCGGCAATATCGCGCGCTATTCGGTGCTGACCTTCACCGTCCTGTTCGTGCTCAATACCTTCGGCATCCGCACGACCTCGGTCATCGCGGTTCTCGGCGCCGCGGGCCTGGCCGTTGGCCTGGCCTTGCAGGGCACGCTGTCGAATGTCGCGGCGGGGATGATGATCATCCTGTTCCGGCCCTTCAAGCTGGGTGATTTCGTCTCGGTGGGCGGGGTGTCGGGGTCGGTGCGCGGGATCAACCTGAACTTCACCGAACTGGCAACGCCGGACAACCTGCAGGTCATCGTGCCCAATGCCAAGGTCTGGGGCAACACGATCACCAATTATTCGGTCAACACGACACGGCGCGCGGAATGGACGTTCGGCGTGTCCTACGATACCGACCTGGCCAAGGCCGAACGGATCATCCGCGACACGATCACCGGCGATCCGCGGGCGATGACCGATCCGGCCTTCTTCCTGCAGGTGACCAACCTCGGCGACAGCTCGGTCGATTTCCTCTGCCGCTGCTGGGTGTCGAGCGCCGATTTCTGGGGTTTCAAGACCGACATGACCCGCAAGGTGAAGGAAAATTTCGACGCCGAGGGCATCGATATCCCCTTCCCGACCCGGACCATCGTCCAGGCAGCCCCCGAGGATCCCGCCGCGCCGGCACCGCAGGGTCCCGTCGCGCCGTGATCGCGCCGGCTCGGGCGGTGCGCCGGGCCCGCGCCGGCCGGGCGGCGTCCCCGGTTCCGCGCCGGATGCGCGTTGCCGGGCGCGCACGTTCAGATCGCGGCAAGCATCTCCTCGCCGCTCGAGGTCGCGCAGACGCCCGGGCTTTCCTCGGCGTGCAGCACCTTCACTTCACCGTCCTCGGCGTAAAGCGCATAGCGGCGCGAACGGCCGATCAGGCCCGCGGGCTCGGCGGTGAAATCCATGCCGATCGCGCGGGTAAAGGCACCCTCGGGATCGCCCAGCAGCATGATCCCCGCTTCCTCGGCACCGGTGGCCTGACCCCAGGCCTTCATCACGAAGGGATCGTTGACCGCAATACAGATGATCCGGTCGACGCCCCTTTCGTCGAATTGCGGCTTGGTGCGGATGAA
>JASBUM010000457.1 GCA_030147905.1 Acidimangrovimonas sp. | reverse complement strand
GCTGTGGGCGCGGCTCGACAACATCTATGTCTGGATCACGCTCTTCGTCACGCTCAGCTTCGGGCTCATCGGTTTTGCCGACGACTGGAAGAAGGTCACGCAGCAAAGCAGCCGCGGCGTGTCCAGCAGGGTGCGCTTCCTGCTGGGACTCGCCGTCGCGGCGATCGCCGCCTATGCCACCACCCATGCGCAGCCGGCGATGCTGACCAATCATCTGGCGGTGCCATTCTTCAAGAACGTGCTGATCAATCTCGGCTGGTTCTTCATCCCCTTCGCGATGTTCGTCATCGTCGGCGCGGCCAATGCCGTCAACCTCACCGACGGGCTGGACGGGCTCGCGATCATGCCGGTGATGATCGCCGCGGCCACGCTGGGCGTGATCGCCTATGCGGTGGGACGGATCGACTATTCGAGCTATCTCGACATCAACTACGTCCCCGGCACGGGGGAGCTTCTGATCTTCGTCGCCGGCCTGATCGGCTGAGGCCTGGGCTTTCTTTGGTACAACGCCCCGCCGGCTGCCGTCTTCATGGGCGACACCGGAAGCCTCGCGCTGGGCGGTGCGCTGGGGGTGATCGCGGTGGCGATCAAGCACGAGATCGTCCTTGCCATCGTCGGCGGGCTTTTCGTGGTTGAGGCATTGTCGGTCATCATCCAGGTGCTCTACTACAAGCGTACCGGGCGTCGGGTCTTCCTGATGGCGCCGATCCATCACCATTTCGAAAAGATGGGATGGGCCGAGCCGCAGATCGTGATCCGGTTCTGGATCATTTCGGTGATCCTCGCGCTTCTGGGGCTGGCCACGCTCAAGCTGCGCTAGGGACCGGGCGCGCGTGGGCGGCGGGACTGCGGCGATGGCGCCCGGGGCGCGCGGCAATGGCCGGGCGTTGGGCCGGGCGTTGGGCCGGGCGAATGCGACGGGCCGCCGGGGCGGGGCGGTCCCGGTGTCGATGAATATGCCGCAGGTGCCGGAGGTGAGCGATGATTGCGGTTCGCGGATATGACGGGCGGCGGGTGGCGGTCCTGGGGCTTGGGCGCTCGGGGCTGGCGGCGGCGCGCGCACTGGTCGCGGGGGGCGCCGAGGTGCTGGCCTGGGACGAGGGCGCGGAGGCGCGCGAGCGTGCCGCCGCAGAGGGCATCGCCCTTTGCGACCTGACCGTGCCGGCCGCGCTCGACGGCGTGGCGGCGCTGATCGTCAGCCCCGGCATTCCCCATCTCTACCCGGCGCCGCATCCGGTGATCGCACGAGCCTATGCGGCGGGGGTGCCGGTCGACAATGACATCGGTCTGTTCTTTCGGTCCTGGGCGGGCGAGAACTGGGCCGCGCTCGAGCAGGTGCCGCGGGTCGTCGCCGTCACCGGCTCGAACGGGAAATCGACGACGACGGCGCTGATTCATCATTGCCTGCTGGCCGCGGGCCGGCCGGCGCAGATGGCCGGCAACATCGGGCGCGGCGTGCTTGACCTCGACGCGCCGAGCGACGGCGAGGTGGTGGTGCTGGAGCTGTCCTCCTACCAGACCGAGCTGGCCCGGGCGCTGACGCCGGATATCGCGGTGCTGACCAATATCAGCCCCGATCACCTTGATCGTCACGGCGGGCTGGGCGGCTATTTCGCGGCCAAGCGGCGCCTCTTCGCCGAAGGCGGGCCGGACCGCGCGGTGATCGGCGTGGACGAACCCGAGGGCCGTTATCTTGCCGGTCAGCTCGCCGAGGCGCCCGAGGACCTGCGCGTCATCCGCATCGCCTCCGGCCAGAAGCTGGACGGC
>JASBUM010000451.1 GCA_030147905.1 Acidimangrovimonas sp. | reverse complement strand
GCGCGATCCATGGCCGGCTGATCACCGCATGGTCGGCGGCCGGCATCATCGGGCCGGCCCTGATCGCCGGCGTGCGGCAGTACCAGCTCAACAACGGCGTGGCGCACAACCTGGTCTATGACCGAACGCTCTACATCATGGCGGGGCTTCTGTTCCTCGGGCTGATCTGCAACCTGCTGATCAGGCCGGTAGACGAGAAACACTACATGACCGAAGAGGAGGTCGCCCGCGAACGCGCGCTGCAGCACGACAAGTCCGCCGCCAATGGTGCGGTTGCAACGGCCGCACGCGGCCGGTTCGGGGCCGTCGGCGTGGTCTTCTGGCTGGCGGTCGGCATCCCCTTCCTGATCGGGGTGTGGATCGCACTGGCCAAGGGCGCCGCACTCTTCTGACGGTGCCACGACCGTGCGGCGCCGCGCGGCGCCGCGAACATCACGCCGGGCGGAGCGATCCGCCCGGCGTCATCCTTTTCCGGACCGTCCCACGCGGCCCCGGGATGCAGTCGCCCCCGGCGCGGACGATCGCGGTGCGGTTCATCTCCGGCGCGGCCATCCGCGACGCGGCGTGCCACGCGACAGGCTCTGCCCGCGGTCCGCGTGCCCCGCCCCCGACTCGGGGCTTTCCCGCAACCCGCCCGCACCGCCCCGCGCTTGGCCCGCGCTTGGCCCGCCCTTGGCCCGCCCTTGGCCCGCGCTTGCCCCGCGCCGCCGCCGGTGCTAGCGCTGGAATGCCGCGCCGGCCGGGGGAACGGGGCGGGTACTGCCGCAGGGAGGGGCGGGGACAATGCACATTCTCATCATCGGTGCGGCCGGCATGATCGGGCGCAAACTGACCGCCGCGCTTGTGGATACGGGCCGGATCGCGGGACGTGACATCGCGCGGCTCACGCTGGTCGATGTCACGCAGCCGCGCCCGCCGGCGCAGCCCGGCGCCATCGCCGTGGAGACGCGGGCGGCGGACCTCTCGGCGTCCGGCGTGGCCCAGGAACTGGCGGCCGGCCGTCCCGATCTGATCTTCCACCTCGCCGCCGTCGTCTCGGGCGAGGCCGAGGCTGATTTCGACAAGGGCTACCGGATCAACCTCGACGGCAGCCGCGCGCTGTTCGAGGCGATCCGGCAGGAGGGGCTGCGCGCGCCCTGGTGTCCGCGGCTGGTCTTCACCTCGTCGATCGCGGTCTTTGGCGCCCCCTTCCCCGACCCCATCGACGACGATTTCCTGACCGCGCCACTGACCAGCTACGGCACTCAGAAGGCGATCGGGGAATTGCTGCTGAACGATTACAGCCGGCGTGGCTTTCTCGACGGTGTGGGCATCCGTCTGCCCACCGTGGTGATCCGGCCGGGCGCGCCCAATGCCGCCGCCTCGGGCTTCTTCTCGGGCATCCTGCGCAAGCCGCTGGTCGGGCGCGAGGCGGTGCTGCCGGTGCCGCGCGAGACGCGCCACTGGCTCTGCTCGCCACGCGCGGCGGTGGGCTATCTGCTCCATGCCGCGGCAATCGACACCGATGCGCTCGGCGCGCGGCGGGCGCTGACCGCGCCGGGACTTTGCGCCTCGGTCGCCGAGGAGATCGCGGCGCTCGAACGTATCGCGGGCCCCGCA
>JASBUM010000449.1 GCA_030147905.1 Acidimangrovimonas sp. | reverse complement strand
CCCATGCCCACGATGCCCAGCACCTTGCCGGTGACATGCATCCCCAGCATCTGGGTCGGGTGCCAGCCTTCCCAGAGGCCCGCGCGCACCAGCCGCTCCCCCTCGCCGGCGCGGCGCGCGCTCATCAGCATGAGGGTGATCGCGATATCGGCGGTGGCCTCGGTGACGGCGCCGGGAGTGTTGCTCACCGCGACGCCTGCCTGCCGCGCGGCCTCGACGTCGATATGGTTGTAGCCGGCGCCGAAATTGGCCAGCAGCCGGGCACGCGGCCGGCCCGCCGCGGCAAAGGCGGCGGCATCAAACCGGTCGCCGAGGGTGGGTACCACCGCGTCGTAATCCGACAGCGCCGCGGCGATCTCCGATTGCGAGAGTGGCCGGGTCGAGTCCCGCAGATCAAGGTCGAATTCGGCCGCGGCGGCGCGGGCCACCGATTCGGGCATGGGCCGGGTGATGAGCAGTTTCATTCCGTGCAGTCTCCTCGCCTGTCTTGTCGCCTGTGGTGATATGGGTGGGGGGGCGCGGCAGGCCTGCGCGATCGCCCCCGGCCGCGCTTGTCAGTGCTTGTCAGTATAGCCGTCCGCCGTCGGGCACGGGCTGATCGGGCGCGATCAGCACCACCTCGCCGTCGGCATCGGGCAGCCCCAGCACCAGCACCTCCGAACGCATCGGCCCGATCTGGCGCGGGGGGAAGTTCACCACCGCCAGAACCTGCCGGCCGACCAGTTCGTCGGGGCTGTAATGGCGGGTGATCTGGGCGGAACTTTTCCTGACCCCCAGTTCGGGACCGAAATCCACCCACAACCGGATGGCGGGCTTGCGCGCCTCGGGGAAGGGCTCGGCCCGTTCGATGCGTCCGACCCGGATATCGACCTTGCGGAAATCGTCGTAGCCGATGGTCATCGCGCCAGCTCCCGGCTGCGGTGTGCGGCCGCCCCAACCGCCCGCCGCATAAGTGGCGGCAGGCCGGCCTCCGGGTCCATCAGGACGGCCAGCGCGGCGGCGGTCGTGCCGCCCGGAGAGGTCACATTGGCGCGCAGCTGCGCGGGTGTCTCGTCGCCATGGCCCGCCAGCCTGCCGGCCCCGGCGACCGTCGCCCGGGCCAGACGGAGCGCGAGATCGGCCGGCAGGCCCTCGGCCTCACCCGCCGCGGCCATGGCCTCGATCAGATGGAACACATAGGCCGGGCCCGAACCCGAGAGCGCCGTCACAGCATCCATCTGCGCCTCGTCCCGAAGGCGGATCGTCTCCCCCACCGCCGCCATCAGCGCGTCGGCCATCGCAAGATCCTGCACTGTGGCATGCGCATTGCCGACCAGCGCCGAGATCCCGGCCCCTATCGCGGCCGGCGTGTTGGGCATCGCCCGCACGATCGGGGTTCCCGGCCCTGTCGCCGCTTCGAGCCGCGCGAGTGTCGTGCCGGCCGCGATCGACAGAAAGAGCGTGCCGCCACCGCCCATCGCCGCGACCGAAGGCAGGGCCTCCGCCATGATCTGGGGTTTGACCGCGACCACCACGATCGCTGGATGCGCGGGCGGCGGCGCGTTCAGGCAAAGGCCGTCGGCCGTCGCGCGGTCGCGCAGCCAGTCCGAGGGATTGGGGTCCTGCACCCAGACGGCGCGAGGGTTGACCCCGCGCTCCAGCCAGCCCGCCAGAAGGGCCGACCCCATCTTGCCGCAGCCCAAAAGCAACAGGCCGCGTTCCGCAATCGCTTCGTTCAACACGTGTCGTCTTCCCCGGTTGCCTCCTACCGGGGAAGACCCTAGGCCCGCCCGTAGGCCTCTGCAATGGCGACTTGCATCGCCTGTGCCGGCGTGTTGGTCGACCAGGCCACCAACTGGAATGCCGGATAGAAACGTTCGGCGGATCTGACCGCCGTGGTGATAAGCCGGTCGATCTGCTCGGGGCCGGCCACCTGCCCGCCGGCCAGAACCAGACCGTAGCGCCAGACCATCAGACGCTGCTTCGGCCAGAAGCTGAATGCCCCTTCCCAACACTGGTCGTTGCACAGGTTGAGCGTCTCGTAGAGCACGCCGAGCTTTTCGGCCGGCGGTTCCATCTCGAAGGTGCAGATCAGGCGCAGGGTCTCGTCGCGTCCGGACCACGCCAGGGTGATGGCATAGTTGCGCCACTGTCCCTCGACGGCCATGGCGATCTGGTCGTCGGCGATACGGTCGAATTCCCATTCGTGATGTTCGGCAAGCGTCTCGACGATATCGATCGGATGAACC
>JASBUM010000448.1 GCA_030147905.1 Acidimangrovimonas sp. | reverse complement strand
GGTCATCGCGCGGGCGTAAAGCACCTGCAATTCGAACCGGCCCATGTCCTTGAGCACCGCGCGCGAACGCAGCTCCATCAGCACCGCAAGGGCCGGTATCTCCCACAGCATCACCTCGGGCCATTTGCCCTCGAAGGTCAGTTCGTACTGCCCGTCGCGCTTTTCCAGATGATAGGGCGGCAGTTGCAGCGCCTCGAACCATTCCATGAAGTCGGGGCGAAACATCTGGCGCTTGCCGTAGAAGGTGTTGCCGCGCAGCCAGGTGCTTTCGCCGCGCGACAGCCGCAGCGTGCGGATATGGTCGAGCTGTTCGCGCAATTCGCCCTCATCCACCAGATCGGCCAGGCGGATGCGGGTGTCGCGGTTGAGGAGGCTGAAGGTCACGTGGGTGTCGGGGCGGTTGCGGCGCACCGACTGGCACATCAGGAGCTTGTAGAAATCGGTGTCGATCAGTGATCGGACGATCGGGTCGATCTTCCATTTGTGGTTGTAGACGCGCGTCGCGATATCGACCATCTCAACGCTCCAGCACGACGCTTGCCTCGCGCAACGCAGCCTCGGCGCGTTCCAGCGATCCATCAAGGTCGATCCCGCGGCAGGCCTCGAGGCGCAGGCGCACGGCAAAGCCCAGCCGCGCGGCATCGAGCGCGGAATAGGCAACGCAGAAATCCGTCGCGAGCCCCACCAGCGTAACCGCGGTGATGCCGCGTTCGCGCAGGTAGCCGTCCAGCCCGGTCGGGGTGCTGTGGTCATTCTCGAAAAAGGCCGAATAGCTGTCGATCCCGGCGCGGAAGCCCTTGCGCAGGATCAGATCGGCACGGTCTGTCTCGAGATCGGGGTGAAAGGCCGCGCCCCGGGTCCCCTGAACGCAGTGGTCGGGCCACAGGATCTGTTCGCCGTATTCCATCGCCGCGATCGAGAAGGGTGCGGCGTCGGCATGCGCGCTGGCGAAGGAACGGTGGTCGGCGGGATGCCAGTCCTGGGTCAGCACCCGGACTGCGAAGTCACCCATCATGGCGTTGATCGGCGCCACCACGCGATCGCCTTCCGGCACCGCCAGCGCGCCGCCGGGGCAGAAGTCGTTTTGCACGTCGATGACGATCAGGGCCTCGGAGGCTGGGTGCATCTGAATTCCTTTCTCTTTTACTGGGGTAAGTGCGCTGCGTGCCCGCGTCAATGCCCCGACGCCCGAACCGGCACCGTACCGCGCAAGGCGGCGACGGGTTGGTACCTTGACCCGTGGTACACATGCGCTCCGACAGGCCATGAAGACGATCGAAGGCGTTCAGACCGGGCTGCGCATCGAAAGGCGGCTGCGCAAGGTGCTCAGGGGGGTTGGCCGAACATCTCGAACTGCCCGTCGCCGAAGTGGTCGCCGATGTGGTCGCCGATGTGATCGAGGGCATCGCGCTCCATACTTTCGAGGGCAAGGCGCCGTCCGGACCCGAAACCCGGGTCAAGATCGCCCGGCTCAAGGCCGTCTACGATCTTGATCCGACCGCCGCCGACAGCCACTTTCCAAGCGAGCAGGTCGCAGATGACGCAACGCCCGACCCTCGATGACCTCGACCATGGGCGCATTGATCCGGCCGGGTTCGACCATCGCGGCCATATCGCCCGGGCCTGTCGGGCCTTGGCCTGTGCGGATTTCTTCGCCGCCAGTGCGCGCGTCGCCGATGGTCTGCGCGTACTGACACGGCGCGCGGGCGCGGAGCAGAAGTTCAGCGCCACCGTAATCCATGCCTTCATGGCCCTGATCGCCGAACGCATGTCTGGGGCGGATGCCCCCGGCGGGTTCGGGGCGTTCCGGGCGGCGAACCCGGATCTGCTCGAGGGATCGGCGCTCGGGCGCTTCTATTCAGGGGCGCGGCTGGCTGACCCGCGGGCGCGCAGGACCGCACTCTTCCCCGATCTGCGCGGCTGAGCCCTTGCCGCGCGGGCGCGATCTGCATAGAGAGCGCGCATGACCGTGGTCGTCGCCGCCCTTTACCATTTCGCGCCGCTTGCCGATCCTGCCGGTGAATGCGCGCGGCTGCGGCGCCTTTGCGCCGACGCGGGCCTGCGCGGCACGCTGATCCTTGCCGGCGAAGGGATCAACGGAACCGTCGCCGGGCCGCGCGCCGGCATCGACGCGCTGATGGCCCATCTTCGCACGATTCCGGGCCTCGAGGCCCTGTCCTGGCGCGAGAGCCGCGCCCGGACGATGCCCTTCGCGCGCCTCAAGATCCGCGAGAAGCCCGAGATCGTCACCATGGGTCAGCCCGGCATCGACCCCCGCGGGCAGGCGGGACGGCCCGTGCCGCCCGAGGCCTGGAACGCGCTGATAGCGGCGCCCGATGTCGTGGTGATCGACACCCGTAACGATTACGAGATCGCGATCGGCAGCTTTCAGGGCGCGGTCAACCCGCGCACGCGCCGGTTTCGCGACTTCCCCGCCTGGTGGGAGGCGGAGGGCCGGCGTCTCGCCCGGGGCAAGCGCGTCGCGATGTTCTGCACCGGCGGGATCCGCTGCGAGAAATCCACCAGCTACCTGCGCGCGCAGGGTGTCGAAGAGGTCTTCCACCTTAGCGGCGGCATCCTTAACTAT
>JASBUM010000446.1 GCA_030147905.1 Acidimangrovimonas sp. | reverse complement strand
CGCGTCAATCGCGTCATAGGCCCGGAACTCGCCGAAATACTTCGTGATCGCCGCCGTCAGCGTCGTCTTGCCGTGGTCAACGTGACCGATCGTGCCGATATTCACATGCGGCTTCGTCCGTTCAAATTTCGCCTTCGCCATTCTCGTCGTGCCTCGTGGATCTGGGGTCCGCCCGGACCCGCGTGAAACATCGCGGGCGGAATAAACATTGGTTCACGGAAAATCAAGCGTCACTTGCCTGCGGCGTGCTCGCCCTTCGTCTCTGTCACAGCTTTGCGCGATCCCGCGGCGGTGCCACCCGCGGCCCCGTCCGCGCCGTGGGGCGGCACATCGCCTGTCGCCGGGAACCATTCGGGATGCCTGACCAGCCATTTCTCGATCGCCTTGGCCACATTGTAGGACAGGACCTTCATCTGCTGCTTCTTCGAGCGCACCAACCCCGAGCCGATGATGGTCTCGGCGTTGAGGCCCTCGAAGACGGTGAAGGTCTTGGGCTTGATATTGAGTTGCCGCTGCTCGGCGTCGTCGTAGAAGCGTACCTCGACTACCAGCACCGACTTCGGCGAGAACAGGATCGGGATGCCGGGCGGGGCCAGCGCATAGCCCAGCACACTGATCGACATGTCGTAATACTTGTCGCCGTCATAACGGGGCTGGCCGAAGCGCTGCTGCACCGCCTGCTTGAGAGCGGCCTTCCATTCCTCGCCGGTCGCGCTGCGCGAGATCGGCCCCTTCTGCATGTTGTTCGTCACGACGACGTTCAGCCCCAGAAGGAACCGCCCCAGCGGCGCCGGCTTCTCGTGCAGGTCGGGCCGCGCCCCGCAGGCCGCCACCAGCCCGACAAGCAGAAACGCGGCGAGGATCTTCAGGCTGGGTCTCTTCGGTGACGGCATGCGCTTCCTCCTTGGCTTGGCGCCAGCCATAGCCGATGGCGGCCGGCCCCGCAATCGCAGCACCGTGAACCGCGCAACCCGCCGTTGCGCCGAGGCGCCCGCCGGCCCTATCATCCGGGCATGGACGATCTCGCACATCAGGGCGTGGCCGGCACCGGGGCCACCGACGGGGAAGCCGGCGGGGGTGCCGGCGGGGGTGCCGACGAGGCGCGCGCGGCGGCGCGGCTGCCGGTGCAGGTGCCGCTGGTCACCCGGCCGCTCGGCGTGTTCGGGTCCTTCCGGAATGCGCGGCGCAATCTGCTCGAGCTGATCCCCGAACTTGCCACCCATGTGCCGATCGTCTCGGGGCGCACGGTCCAGCGATGGCACATGGTGATGGATCCCGAATGCAACCGGCACATCCTGCGCGACCGGGTCGAGGACTACCCCAAGTCGGATGTCACCAAGATGATCCTGCGGCCGGCGATCGGCGACAGCCTGTTCGTGGCCGAGGGCGCGCATTGGCACTGGCAGCGGCGGGTGGCGGCGCCGGTCTTCAGCCACCGCAACATCGCCGGCCTCGGCCCGGTGATGACGGCCGCCGCCGAACGGGCCTCGGAGCGGCTCGAGCGCGCCTGCGGTCGAGCGGCCGACCTCTACGAGGAAATGGTCGCCACGACCTTCGAGGTGATCGCCGACGTGACCCTATCGGGTGACGATGCCTTCGACCGCGCGGCGGTCCATCGCGCGATCGACAACTACATCGCCCAGACCGCGCGCGTCTCGCTGCTCGACGTGATCGGCGCGCCGTCATGGCTGCCCAGGCCCGGCCGCATCGGCAGCACCCGCGCGATGCGCGAGATGAAGAGCCTGGCCGACAACGCGGTGGAGACCCGGCGCAAGACCGGGGCGCGGATCCCGCCCGACCTTCTCGATCTGCTTCTGGCCGGCGAGGACCCCAAGAGCGGCCGCCGCATGACCACGGCCGAGTTGCGCGACAACCTGCTGACCTTCATCGTCGCCGGGCACGAGACCACGGCGCTCACGCTCGCCTGGGCCTTCTATCTGTGCGCCTTCGACCCCGGCGTGCAGGCGCGCGCCCGCGCAGAGGCGCAGGCGGTGCTCGGCAAGCGTGCGGCCACCGCCGCGGATCTGCCGCGCCTGCCCTATATCCGGCAGATCGTCGACGAGACCTTGCGCCTCTATCCGCCGGCGGCCTTCCTGTCGCGCACCGCGCGGCGTGCCGACCGGCTGTGCGGACGCCCCGTGCGCCCCGGCGAGACGGTGATGCTGCCGATCTATGCGCTGCACCGCAATGACCGGCTGTGGCACGAGCCGCACCGGTTCGATCCCGATCGCTTTGCCGATCGCGGACGGATCGACCGCTTTGCCTATCTGCCCTTCGGCGATGGCCCGCGGGTCTGCATCGGGGCGACCTTCGCGGTGCAGGAGGCAGTGATCGTGCTGGCCACCCTGCTGGCGCGGTTCCGCTTCGTCGCGGTCGCCGGGCGCGAACCGAGGCCCGTGCTGATCCTGACGCTGCGCCCCGAAGGCGGGGTCTGGCTGAGCGTCGAGCGTGCCGCGTGACGGCGGCGAAGCGCGCCGCCCGGCATCGCGCGGCCTGTTCCCTGCCGCCCGCCGCACCCAGGGCGCCCGCTCCAGCGGGTGGCAGTCCGGCCCGGCCGGGGTGACGGAGCCGTGCGTTGACCCCCTTGGCCGTCGCTTCTACCAGTGGCCGGTGTGCCCAACCGCGAGGTGAAACCATGTTCCCGTCCGCCCGACCGGCCGATCCCGCCCGCAAGCCCCGCAGACGGGGGCATCCGGGGCGCCCGCCTTCGTGGACCGGCGCCCTCCGCGGCCGCGCCGCGGCCTGGGGGCTGGCGCTCTTCGCCGGTGTCATGCCCGCTGCTGCGGCGACAACGGCGGGGACGGCAACTGCTGCGACGACAACGGCGGGGGCCACAACGGCGGGGGCGCCGACCGCGACGGCTCCGGCCGCCGGGGCGACGGCCACGGGGCATGCGCAAGCGCCCGAGACAGCCTATCTCGTGGCACTCGGCGATCTGGCCGGGCATCTTCACGTCGTGATCGAACTGTGCCGCGACGGCGACTTCAAGCTTGCGAGCCAGCATATCGTGGCCATCGACAGCAGTCTTTCTTCCGCGCTCGCGCCCGATCTGGCCGCCCACGGCCGCCCGCCCATGGCACCGGCGCTGTCCCGCCTTGCGGGTGACGTCGCCCGCAACCTGCCGCTGGGCCGGATCGAAGGAGACTATGCCGCAATCGCCGATCAGATCCGGCTTGCGCGTGCGCCGATGACACGCCACCCCCGCGCCATGTTCGACGCGATGGAGATCCTGACCCGCAAGGCCGCGGCCGATTACGCGAAGGGCATTGTCAACGGCCAGCTCGCCGATCCGGCCGCCTACCGCAATGCCTGGGGGCTGATGCAGAGCGTGCGCGCGATGGCGGATCTGATGGTGGCAAGCCCCGTTCCCAAGGTCGACACCGCCGCCTTCGCCGCGATCGAGGCGCTCGGCCGTGCCAGCGATGCCTTCGCGGGCCTGCGGCCGGACGCGGCGATCCAGGCCGATTCTTCCCTGCTTTCGGGGATCGCGGACCGGATCGCGAAGGCGCGGCTGACCCTGCATTGACAGGTCGCGCCCACGCGCTGACCGCCGGCAGCCGCGGGGTTGCCCGTGATGGCGCGCATCCCGGCGGGGCGGGACTGTGGGCGCCCGGCGCTACCCTGCCGCGCAGCGACGGACCCGGCGGCACCGGCCCTGCGCCCCCTCACCCCGTCACCGACGGCATCACGGCCGGGCATCACTGTCGGCATCACTGTCGGCATCACGGCCGCGCGCACGGGCCCCGGTGGCCGCCCCGGCCGGGTCACTCCGCGAGGCCTGCCAGAAGATCAAGCGGCGGCGTCGCGAAGCCCTTAACCGGCTTGGTCACGATATAGGTGAAATAGCGGGCGAGCCCGATCCGGGCGGCAAGCAGTTCGTCCACCAGACGCTGATAGCTCTCTATATCGCGGGTCACGACCTGGGCGAGATAATCGAACCCCCCGCCCAGCGCCCAGCAACCGACGACCTCGTCGCACTCGCGTATGACGGCCTCGAAACGCTGGAACCGCTCCGCGGTATGATCGACCAGTTCGGCCAGCAGGAAGACCGTAACATGCGGGCCGATCCGGCGCAAAGCGATCTCGGCGCGGTAACCTTCGATCACGCCCGCGGCCTCCAGCCGGCGCAGACGTTCCCAGCAGGGCGTGGGCGACAGCCCGACCCGCGCCGCCAGCGCCGCCTTGGTGATCCGTCCCTCGCGGGCCAGTACCCGCAGGATCGCCATGTCGCGTGCATCGAGCTTCATCGCCGGCCCCGCCAGGGGGACGGGCGCGATGGCCCCGGTCCGGATCGGATCATTCCGCCCCCGTCTGTCTGGTTACCCATGCCCCGCGATAGCCGTCGCGCCCGTCCTTGTCCATCATCCGCGCCACGGGACGACGCGCACCGCATCGCGCGCCCCCTTGCGCAGGCGGCGCGCGATGCGGTTGATAGGCGCGCAAGGGATGACCGCCGGCAGGGAGGCTTTGATGACCACACTCGACGATACCGTGGCGCTGCTGGGCGAACTGATCGCCTTCCCCACCGTCTCGGCGGACAGCAACCTCGCCATGATCCACCGACTGGCCGAGCGGCTCGAATCGGCCGGCGCGCGTGTCGAGGTGCTGAGCGATCCCAGCGGGCGCAAGGCCAACCTCCTTGCCACCATCGGCCCCGAAGCCCCCGGCGGGATCCTGCTTTCGGGCCATACCGACGTGGTCCCCGTCGCCGATCAGGACTGGACCGGCGACCCCTTCGTGATGGAGGAACGTGACCGCCGCCTCTACGGACGCGGAAGCTGCGACATGAAGGGATTCATCGCGGCCGCGGTCGCCATGGCGCCGCAATTCGCGCAAGCCGTGCGCGAGCGCCCGCTGCACTTTGCCTTCACCCATGACGAGGAGGTCGGCTGCATGGGTGCCCGCGCCCTGGTAGAGACCTTGCGCGACCGTCCCATCCGCCCCGCCGTGGCCATCATCGGCGAGCCGACCGAGATGCGCATCATCGAGGGCCACAAGGGCTGTCACGAATATTCCACCCATTTCCACGGGCTCGAGGGCCATGGCTCCGCGCCCGCGCGCGGGGTGAACGCGGTGGAATACGCGGTGCGCTTCGTCGGCCGGCTGATCGAACTGGGCGAGGCCCTGAAGGCGCGCGCGCCCGCCGCAAGCCGTTTCGACCCGCCCTGGACCACGATCAATACCGGCGCCCTGACCGGCGGCACCGCGCATAACGTGATCCCCGGAAAGGCCCGCGTGGACTGGGAGATGCGCCCGGTCCAGCCGCAGGATGCCGATTTCGTCAAGGCCGACCTCGACCGCTATTGCGCGGAGGTGCTTCTTCCAGCCATGCGCGCCGTCTCGCCAGAGGCGCGGATCGACACCGAAACCATCGGCGAGGTTGTCGGACTGATACCCGCCGACACCAACGAGGCCCGTCGGATCGTCTCCATGCTGACCGGCGCCAACCATGCCGATGTCGTGCCCTTCGGTACCGAAGCGGGCCTCTTCCAGACGCTGGGCATGTCGGTGGTGGTCTGCGGCCCCGGCTCGATCGCCGAGGCCCACAAGCCCGACGAATTCCTTTCCATCGACCAGCTCGGCCAGTGCCTCGCCATGCTTGCCAGGCTCTCCGAACGGCTGGAAAACCCGCCCGCACCGCCGGCGCGCGTTTCGTGAAAGCAGTCTCCTGAAGAACGCCGACGGACAGGCCGGCGGGACGGTGGGATGCCCCGGTGCCTGCCTCGAACTCACGAACCGGTTGCCGGAGGATCGATGCCGGCGGGGCGCAGGCCCCGGGGCGCGCGGGATGCGCCGCCCACGCGCTGCGCATCGAGCGCCAACCGATTGATCCTGCTTTCGGATTTCAGTGGTGAGCCGTACAGGATTCGAACCTGTGACCCACTGATTAAAAGTCAGTTGCTCTACCAACTGAGCTAACGGCCCACGATGGGGGCGGTTGCTAGGCAATGTCGGGGGCCGGGTCAAGGGCAAAATTCGACCTCCCGCGGACATTCTTGCATCCGTGCCGGTTTCCGCCCCGGCGCGCGCAACCCGCCGCGGCGCGATCGCCGTCGCCGGGGGCCCTGTGACGGCTGGATTTCGCCGCCGAAGCCGCCTATATCCGCGCCATGAA
>JASBUM010000435.1 GCA_030147905.1 Acidimangrovimonas sp. | reverse complement strand
CCGAGGTCACCCTCGATCCGGTCGAGGCCCTGGTCGGCGACATCGACATCACCGCCGACGCCGACATCCTCACCCCCGACGCCGGCGCGCCAGTCGCGGATACCGCCGCGGTGGACCCCGCCACCGATGCCGTCGACACCGTCGCCGATACCGTCATTGATACCGCGACCGATACCGCCGGTACCGCCGCCGACGCGGTCGAACCCCTTGTCGATACCACCGTCGACACCACCGCCGAGGCGGTCACCGGGACCGCCACCGACACTGCCGGCACCCTCACCGATGCCACCGATGCGGTCACCGGCACCCTCGCCGATGCGCTCGCCCCGGGCGAGCCGGCCACCGGCGACGGCACCGAAGCCCCCGCCAATCAGGCCCCCGCCGACAGCGACATCACCGTCGATGCCAGCCTCGCCGGGATCGACGTCGGCGCCGAGGTCACCCTCGATCCGGTCGAGGCCCTGGTCGGCGACATCGACATCACCGCCGACGCCGACATCCTCGCCCCCGACGCCGGCGCGCCAGTCGCGGATACCGCCACCGAAACACTGACCGAGCCGACCATAGAGAGCACGCCCGACGCGGTGGCGGCCTCTGTCACGGGTCCCAGCGTGGTCGATGCCTCAACGGATGTCGCGATTGCCGATGATCTGGTGGCATTGGAGGCAGAGATCCTCGCCGCACCCGACACCGCCTTGCTTGATGTCGATGCGACCCTTCTGACGGCGGCCGATCCCGACGCCAGCAGCGCCGGCAGCGACGCCCATCTGTACGAGCTTCTGCTTCCCGCAGCCGAGACCACGCCGGATCCCGGCCTGGTGGAAAGCGACCCGTTGCTACTCGAGCCAACGGACGCGGGGCTGGGCGAAGCCAGCTATGACCTGGTCGATCCCGCCGTGGACGACCTTGCCGCCGTCGCCGGTTCGATCAGCACCGACCTCGGAGGGGATCTCTTCCGATTGTAAGCCGGGGCCGGTTCCGCCGGTCCGCACAGACGACCCTTCGAAAGGTCGGGATCGTCACCACCGGGCGCGCACGTCCGACAACTGCAGATGGCTCCGCGCAGAAAGGCCGAGCCGACAGGAGGGACATAATGTCCGCAACCGCGAACCGGACGGTGTGGTCCGCATCGCACTGGAAACTGCCGGTCGTCACGCTTGTCGTGGTGACGCTGGCGCTCAACGTGCTGGGGCTGTCGATTCCGATCGCGGCGACCCAGATCTTCGACCGAATCATCGCAAGTCCGGGAAGCCCGACGCTGGCCATGCTCAGCCTCGGCGTCCTGGGCTTTGCCTTTCTGGAGATGCTATTGCGTCTCGCGCGCGCCTACATGATCGCGCAGGCCGGGGCGAGCTACGGCGCGATGATGACCTGCCGCGTCCTCGCCAAGGTCGCGACCAGCGATATCGACCAGCGCCCCATGCGATCGGCCGGCAGCCTCGAATATCTGGGCGCGGTCCAGCAAACCAAAGAGAAATACAACGGTCAGGTTCTCGTCGGCATCGTGGAATTGCTGTTCCTGCCGGTGATCCTGTCACTGATCTTCTACATCTCGCCGCCGGCGGGGCTGATAACGCTGGTGCTTCTGCTCATCTTCAGCGCCGTCTTCTACCGCGGCTCGACCGCCTTGCGCCATGCGGTGAACGCCAACAGCCGCAGCAGCGAGGACCGCTACGATTTCCTCTTCGTCATGCTCAGCTCGATGCACGGGATCAAGACCCTCGCGATCGAGGAACACATCCTGCGTCGCTACGAGAAGCTCCAGGCCCGCCTTGCCGCCGGCAACAACCGTGCGGCGCGGCTGGTGGGACAGATGCTCAACAGCGCCCCGATCGCCAACCAGGTGATCGTCGCCGCGATGCTCGCACAGGGCGCCTTCGCGGTGACCTCGGGGCAGTCGACGCTGGGGGCGGTTTCGGCGCTGGTCCTGCTTGGCGGGCGCGTCATGGGGCCGCTGCAGCGCGCCATCTTCATCATCGTGCAATTGCGCGACGTCAGTAGCGCCCAGGACCGGATCGACGATATCACCACGCGCCACTGCTCGGCCCGTCCGCGCGCCGATCTCAGTGTGGCCAACGAGGGGCGCGTATCGGTCCAGAACCTCGATTACCGCCCGGCCAGGGCCGCTGGCGCGCAACAGGCGGGTGACGGTGAGGGCAAGGATGGCGCGACCGCGGAGCCGGCGGCCGAGATCCGCGGCGCCAATCTGGAGATTCATCCAGGCGAGTTCGTCACCATCGCTGGACCGGTGGAGCCTCTCAACACGGCGCTGATGCACCTGCTCGCAGGCATCCGGGCGCCGACCACCGGGACGGTCCGGATCAACGGCGAACCGCCGCAGAGCTACCCTCAGGCGCTCCTCAACCGCTGCGTGGGCTATGTGCCGCCCAACGGGGTGATGTTCCGGGGCACGATCCGCAACAACATCACCCGCTTCGGCGAAGTCACCGTCGAAGAGGCCATGTCCGTTGCCGCCATGCTGGGAGTCGACGGGGCCATAAACCGGCTCCCGCAAGGGCTCGACACCGAGCTTCTGGGCAGCGCGAGCGAGACCATCCCGCCGGGACTTCGGCAGCAACTCTCGATCGTTCGCGCGCTTGCAGCGCGGCCCCGGCTGATCCTGTTCGACCGGGTCGACCAGGGCCTGGACCGGAACGCCTATGCCGGATTTCACCGGCTGATCGGCAAGCTTCACGGTCAGGCGACGATCATCGCGGTGACCGAGGATTCGAACCTGATCGACCGTGCCGGCCGGCATTTCCTTCTTGACCGCAACGGGCGCCTCGCGCCCGCACTCGGCGCCGTGCGCTCGGCGCGGGTGGCCTACAGGGACCTGACGCTATGACCGGGAATACCTTGCCCATGAAAGACCCGCGGGCGGCCGGCGCCGCCGATGCGCTGCCGGGCGCCGCGGCGGCTTCCACCGCCGAAGCCGCGGCCGATGTGGCTGCCGCGGCGGGCCGCCATCTCGACGATCTCTCGAGCGCGATCGACCGGCTCCATCGCCTGCTGCGCCGCAGCGCCTGGCGCGACTGTACCGAAAGCCGGTACGAGCGGCTGTTCTGTGCGCTCGGTCTTCTGAGCCGGCGCAACTTCACGATGAAGCGCCTGATTGCCGCGCTGCAGAACCGCACCGCGCCAGTGTCCG
>JASBUM010000402.1 GCA_030147905.1 Acidimangrovimonas sp. | reverse complement strand
GGCGCTGACCGTCGCGCTCGTCGCCCTGCTGGGCTATTTCCTGATCGGCACGACCCGCACCATGACGACCCGGGCGATCGCCTCGGTACCGATCGACTGGCAGGTCGAGGCGCTGCCCGGCAGCAACCCCGCCACCGTTCGTGCCGCGATCGGCAAGTCGGCGCCGGTGGCGGCGATCGCCGCCATGGGCTATGCCAAGACCGCGGGCTTCCAGGCCACCACCGGCCAGACCGTCCAGACCACCGGGCCCGGCGTCGCCATTTCCATGATCAACCGCTACCGGACCCTGTTCCCGGGCGAGACGCGCCTGCTGTCGGGCAAGGCCGACGGCGTGCTGATCGCGCAGCAGACCGCGGCGAACCTTCACGTGCGCCCGGGCGACACGGTGCAGATCCAGCGCCCCGGCCTCGGACCGGTCAGCGTGACCGTCGACGGGGTCGTGGGCCTGCCCAACGCCGACGCGCTGTTTCAGGGCGTGGGCCTGCCCCGTCAGGCGCGCCCGCAGGCACCGCCCGACAACGTGCTGATCCTGCCGCAGGCGCAATGGCAGCGCATCTTCGACCCGCAGGCCGCCCAATCGCCTTCCAGCGTTCATGTCCAGTTCCACGTGCGGCTGCGCCATGACGCGCTGCCCAGCCAGCCGACCGCAGCCTATATGTGGACGGCGGGGGCTGCGCATAATCTGGAGGCGCGGGTCGCCGGCAAGGCGCTGGTGGCCAACAACCTCGGCGTTCGGCTGGATGCGGTGCGGGGCGACTCGCTCTATGCCACGGTGCTGTTCTTGTTCCTCGGATTGCCGGGGGTGGCACTGGCGGGCGCGCTGACCATCGCCGTGGCGGCCTCGTCCGCGGCCCGGCGCCGGGCGGAACAGGCACTGTTGCGCATCCGAGGCGCGAGCCAGCGGATGATCCTCGGTCTCTATGCCGGCGAGGCGGCGCTGACCGGTGCCACGGGCGCGGTGCTGGGGCTGGTGCTGGCGGCAGCCTTCGCGCGCCTCGCGCTGCCGGTGGCGGTGCCGCTTCTGGGCGGCGCGGGACTTACCGTGGCGGCGGCCGCGGTGCTGACGGGACTTGCGCTGGCCGCGCTGGCGGTGCTGCTGCCCGCATGGCGTTCGCTGCGCTATCGCCGCGTCGCCCAGGACCGCCAGGCGCTCGGCCGTGATCGCAGCGGCCGGCCGGTTGGCCTGTGGCTGGGGCTGGCGTCGCTGGCGGCGTCGGGGCTGCTGTTCTGGCAGACGGCGGCCAGCGGATACCAGATCGTGCTGGCGCCCGAGGGGGTTCCGGCCACGGCGGTGGATTACAAGGCCTTCCTCGCGCCGGCGCTGTTCTGGATCGGGGCGGTTCTGCTGATCTTCGCGCTGACCCGGCGGCTGGTGCGTGGCAACGGTACCATCCTGCGCGGGCTCGCACGGCCCTTCGCCGGGCGGCTTGCGCCGGTGGTCTCGGCCGCGCTCAGCCACCAGAGCCGGCGGCTCGCGCTGGGCGTGTCGATGGCGGCGCTGGCGCTGGCCTTCGGGGTCTCGACCGCGATCTTCAACACCACCTATCGCGGACAGGCGCGGGTCGACGCGCAGCTGACCAACGGATCGGACGTCACCGTCTTCGGATCCACCGCCAACCCGGCCGGGCCGCATCTGGCCAAGCTGGCGGCGCTGCCCGGTGTTGCCGCGGCCCAGCCGATGCAGCATCGCTTCGCCTATGTCGGCGTCGATCTCCAGGATATCTACGGGATCAACCCGGCGACGATCACCCGGGCGACCTCCCTGAAGAACGCCTATTTCCAGGGCGGCACGCGCGACCAGATCCTGTCGCGGCTCAGGAAGCACCCCGACGGGCTGCTGGTTTCGGCCGAGACGGTGCGTGACTTCCAGCTCAACCTCGGTGATCGGATCAACCTGCGGCTGATGAACGCAAAGGACCACCAGTACCACACGGTGCCCTTCCGTTTCGTCGGCGTCGCGCGCGAGTTTCCGACCGCGCCGAAGGACAGCTTCCTGGTCGCAAACGCCGCCTATATCGCCAAGATGACCGGCTCATCCGCGTCCGAATACGTGCTGCTGAGGGCCAAGGGCGCGCCCACCGCGCTCGCGGCCTCGGCGCGCAAGGCACTGTCCGGGACGACCGGGCTGAAGGTCAAGGACCTGACCCAGGTCAGCCATATCATCGGCTCCAGCCTGACGGCGGTCAATGTCACCGGCCTGACACGGGTGGAACTGGCCTTCGCGCTGGCGATGGCGGCGGCGGCCGCGGGGCTGATGCTGGCGCTGGGCTTTGCCGACCGGCGCAGCCATTTCGCCGTGCTCTCGGCGATCGGGGCGCGGCCGCGGCAGCTGGCGGGCTTTCTCGACGTCGAGGCGGCGGTGGTCTTCGTCGGCGGCACCGTGCTGGGGCTGGTGGCGGGCACCGTCATCGCCTGGATGCTGGTGCGGCTCCTGTCGGGGGTGTTCGACCCGCCGCCCGAATGGCTGAGCTTCCCGCTGGTCTATCTGGGCGCGATCGTGATCGCCACCGGGCTTTCGGTGCTGGGCGCACTGGCACTGGCACGGCGGCTGGCGCTGGGTGACCGGATCGCGGCACTGAAGGACCGCTGAACGCGGCCGCCGCGCACCACGGCCAAGGACCGACCGGACCCCGATCCGAACGCCGGGGTCCGGTCCCGGGGCCCGAATGACGGGATGCCCGGGGACGACGGGGCCGCGAAAGCGGCCCCGTCCGCTTGTCAGACGATGCCGTCGCGCCCCGTCCGCCCCCGCCCGATCCCGCGTGCCGATCCGCGCGCGCCCCGTTCCCGCGCCCGGAACCGCGACCAGACCCGGACCCGCGGCGGCGGAATGGCGGACCGGGCTCAGGCCGGGGCTCAGGCCGGGGGGCCGTCCGCCGCGCCATCGGCCGCGGTCACCGCCCCGCCGCCGGAACTGCCGCCGGACCTGCCGCCCCCGGCCCCGTCCTCCGATCCCGTGCCGCCTTCGGCCCATTGCGCATCCTGGAGCCGGCGCCATTCGACCTTGCCCGATGGCGAGCGCGGCAGGCCTTTGGCGAAGATGACCCGGCGTGGACATTTGTAGGCCGACATCCGGTCGTGGCACCAGCCGATCACCGCCCCTTCGTCCACCGGCCGGGCGGCGACCACCACCGCCACGACCATCTCGCCCCGGCGCGCGTCGGGACCGGCGACGACGCAGGCCTCGACGATGTCCGGATGGGCATGCATCATCGCCTCGACCTCGGTCGGCCAGACCTTGTAGCCGGCCACGTTGATCATCCGCTTGAGCCGGTCGGTGAGGTAGAAATAGCCCGCCTCGTCATAGCGCCCGATATCGCCGGTACGCAGGAACCGCTTGCCGCCCAGGGTGACGAAGGCGGCCCGCGTGGCCTCGGGGTTGTTCCAGTATCCCAGCATGTTCTGGGGCGCCGCCATGACGATCTCGCCCTCGGCCCCTGGGCCCAGCTCGGCACCGGTATCGAGGTCGAGCACCCGGCAATCGACGTCGAAGACCGGGATGCCAAGGCATTGCCGGCGCGGGTGGTCGGGCGGATTGACATGCGTCGCGGCCATGGTTTCCGACATGCCGTAGCCCTCGAGATAATCGAGCCCGGTCAGCGCGCGCAGCTTCTCGGCCACCGCCGCCGGCATCGTCGCGCCGCCGCCGCCGATCGCACGCAGGCTGGAAAGGTCGCGCATCCCGACCTCGGGGTCGTTGACGAAATCGATCGCCATCGTCGCGATGCTGCGCCAGCGTCCGACCCGGTACCGCTCGATCAGCGCCGCGGCAAGCCGCCGGTCCCAGCGCGTCATGATGACCATCGTCTCGCCGGCGCGGATCGGGGCGTTCATGGAATTCTGCATGCCGGTGACGTGAAACAGCGGCAGCGACACCAGGCTCACCGCCGCATCGACCACCGGGTTCCACGCCAGCCCGCCCTCGATCGTGGTCATCACCGTGCGATGGGAATGCATGCAGCCCTTGGGCAGGCCCGTGGTGCCCGACGTATAGGGGATCACCGCCAGGTCGTCGGCGCCCGCGGCGATCGGCCCAGGGCGCAGCCCTGCCGACAGGGCCCTGGCCCAGGGGATCAGCGCCGGGTGGCCGTAATCGGCGCGGCCCGGCGCATCGAGGGGCGGGGCCAAGCCGGGTTCGGACCGCAGGTCGGCGGCATCGGCATAGGCCGCGACCACCGCGTGATGCACCAGCCCCGCCGCCAGAGCGGGCGCCAGATTGTCCAGCAGCTCCTGCCCCGCGATCACCGTGCGCGCCCCGGTGTCGCGCAGCAGATGGTCAAGCTCGGCCGCGCGGTTCATCGGATTGACCGGCACCACCACCGCATCGGCGCGCAGGATCGCGTAATAGCCGATCACGAATTGCGGGCTGTTCTGCATGTAGAGAAGCACGCGGTCGCCGCGCGCCACACCGGCATGCGCCACCAGCCAGCCGGCCAGCGATTCCACCGCCGCCGCCAGATCGCGATAGCTGATGCGGCCACCGTGATAGATGATGGCGTCACGGCCGGGAAAGGCCGCGGCACTGTCGAGCAGGTTCTGCGCGACCGACCGCTCCGGCACCTCCAGACGGTGCGGCACGCCCTGCGGCCAGCTGGCCATGTGCTGACGGTTCATCGGGTGCTTTCCTTTCGCCTGTGCCTGTTCATGCCGGATCGCCCCGGGCGGCAGGCGTACCGCCGCCCCCGTCTTCGTGCGCCCGTCCTTCGCCGTCCCGTCCCGCAGCGCGGCGGCCGCCGTCCGCGCCTCGCCCGCGATCCGCGCCCCCGGCGGATCCGGTCACGGCGGATCCGGTCACGGCGGATCCGGGCGCGGCGGCGTCAGCAGGGGCGGCGTCAGCAGGGGCGGCGTCAGCAGGGGCGGCGGCATCCGGCTCCCGCCCATCCCAGTAGGGCGCGCGCAGGATCCGTTTCAGCACCTTGCCGATATCGCTGCGCGGAAGCGCGTCGCGCAGTTCCACCGCGGCGATGCGCTGAAGCCTGCCCAGCCGCGCATTGGCCCATTCGCAAAGCGCCGCGGGCCGTGCGTCGGGCCGTCCGGCATGCCCGGGGCGGGGCACGACCAGCGCCAACGGCGTCTCGCCCCAGCGCGCGCTCGGCACCCCGATCACCGCGACCTCGGCCACCGAGGGATGTTCGGCGAGCACCGCCTCCAGATCGGCGGCGAAGATGTTGAACCCGCCCGAGATGATCATGTCGCGGCGCCGGTCGAGCAGGATCAGGAAACCGTCCTCGTCGAGCCGGCCCATGTCGCCCGTACGGATGAAGCTGCGCCCGTCCGGCGCCTGCCACAGGGCCGCCCGCGTCTGCTCCGGCGCAGCGCGATAGCCGCGCATGATCGACGGCGCGTGGCCCGCGATCTCGCCGGTGGCGCCGGGCGGCAGCACCTGCCCCGCCGGGCCCAGGATCACGATCTCGGCCCCCGCCGAGGCGCGGCCCACACTGTGCAGCTTGTCGGGATGCGCGCCGCAATCGAGGATCGCGCTGATTCCGCCCTCGGTCATGCCGTAGATATTGATCATCCGCCCCGGCCAGCGCGCCAGCACCTCGCGCAGAAGCGGCACCGGAAAGGGTGCGCTGGTGGAGAACTTGGCACGGAAGGCCGAGAGGTCGTAGCGGTCGAACGCCGCTTCCTCCAGGAGACGGCGGTATTGAACCGGCACCAGCATCGCATGGGTCGCGCGCCGCCCCTCGGCCAGCTGGAGAAACTGGCCCGGGTCGAACTTGCGCATCATCACCACATGTCCGCCATGGGCCAGCGCGGGCAGCAAAGCGGCCCAGGTCGTGTTCGAATAGAGCGGGGTCGAGACCAGCGTGACCGCGTCGGGCCCGAAGCCGTAGGCCGCCATCCGCCGCAACTGGCGGTCGCGAAAGAGGTGATCGTGCTCGATTCCCTTGGGGTCGCCGGTGGTGCCGGAACTGTAGATGATGTCGAACAGCACGCCGGGCGCGATGGCCACCGGCGGCGCCGGCGGATGGGTGGGAATCGCTGCGTCGAAATCCGAAAGCGCGACCAGGCGCGGCAAAGCGCCGCCAGACGCGC
>JASBUM010000394.1 GCA_030147905.1 Acidimangrovimonas sp. | reverse complement strand
CCGCCGAACCGTGCGCATCAGGGCGATCGAGCCAAGCACAAAGCCGGCCACAAGCCCGATCGACGCCCCGATCTGCAGCAGCTCATGCGTCTGCCACCGGATCGGCTGCGCGTTCAGCCCCAGCACCGTCATCACGATGTCGGACAGGAAGAAGAACGCCGAAAGCGCCTGAATGATCGCGAGAAACGCAACGAACAATGTTATCTTCACGCGGCCTCCCTGTCCCTTGGAAGCGTGGTTGGATCAATCGTGACTCGCGGCGCCGCCGCTGCCCGAACCCTCCGAGCCGCCCGAATCACGGCCGCCACCGGAGCCATGTTCGCTGCTACCACCTGACGCTCCACCACCGCCCGGGCTGCCGCTGCTGGCGCCCGATCCGCCGGAAGACGCGCCAGAGCCCGAACCGCCCGACGACGAGCCGGAGCCCGATCCGCCCGACGACGTGTCCGAACCCGAACTTCCCGGCCCGGAGGAGCCCGACGCGCTGCTGCTGCCGTGGTCGGATTCGCTTCCGCTCTTGGCACCTTCGCCCGCCGCCGCAGCCTGCGCCGAATTTCCGTTGGGATTGGAATTGAAGATCTTGTCATGCGGCTCCGGGCCCCCTGTGCGCGAACGCCAGTAGTCGCGCAGGATCTCGCCCGTACGCGGATTCAGCACGATCTCGCGCTTTTGCGTCTTGCTGTAGGCCTCGATCCGGATCCGGCCCAGCCATGTCCGGTGGACATCGAGGCGCGTAAAGCCCTGGCTGCGAAGCTGGCCCTCGATATTGGCGGCAAGCGTTTCGGCATGCGCCGCGGGCGACAGAACCGGGGCAAGCGCGGCCGTCGTCATCCCCAGCGTCAGCACCAGCGCCAGCCTGGCAACGAAGTTCTTTCGCATGTCTGTCATCGCATTCGAACGGTCGAACCGCCCTCTCTGATAATCGACTGAACGGCCGGATTCCCGGCGATATGCCCGTCGCTGCGGCCACGATAGGCCGAAACGTATACAAACCATGACACATGGCATCCGATCGCCGCGTTTCGGCGATCTCCCGCCGATCGACGCGCGCCACACCTTGCGTCACATACCTAGCATCGACCGTATCGACGGGCTTCGGACATTCTAACCCGGACAGAAGAAATTGTCGCGCGCAGCGGGCCCTGAACCGCGGCGCGCGCCCGGCCGTCCATGGGGGATGGACGGCAGGGGGGGGACGCTATCAGTCTTGGCCGCCGTGGTCGCCGCCACCGCCATTGCCACCGCCATGGTCACCGCCGCCGCCATTGCCGCTGCCGCCATGGTCGCTGCTGCCGTGGTCGCCGCTCGAATCGCCCATCGAGTGGTCGGGCGAATTGTCCGAGCCGGAGGCGCTGGAGTGGTCTTGCTCCTGCTCGACCGCATGTTCGTTGCGGTGATCGGAGCTCTGGTCGACGCCACGCTGGCCGGTCAGAGCCTGCTCCAGCACGACCAGGGGATTGTTGGTGGTCGTGTCGGGCGAGGTGCTGGTGGTGGCGCTGCCCGTCGTGGTCGTGGGGGTGGTCGCAGTCTGGGCAACGACATTGCCGGCGAAGGCCAGCGCGCTGGTCAGCGCCAGTACGGTTCCGGGAATGATGATCTTGGATTTCATCCGAACGCTCCTGTGTTTTCGGGGCCGCCGCGGGCTGCGACGCCTGCCTGGACGCCGCATGCCGCGACGTCGACACCCCGAACATTCACGCTTGGAATGTGGCCAATCCATGACCCGAAAGGCAGAAAGCCCCCCGGATAATCCTATGAAATAAGCGCATAAACCTCAGGTATAGGGCCGAAACGGCTCAACCCTCGATTGCGACACCAAGATGACGGGCAACCGAGAAAATATCCTTGTCGCCGCGGCCGCACATGTTCATCACGATGATATGCCCGGGCGGCAGATCGGGGGCGATCTTCATCACATGCGCCAGCGCGTGGCTCGGCTCGAGCGCGGGGATGATCCCCTCGAGCCGGCAGCAAAGCTGGAACGCCGCCAGCGCCTCGGTATCGGTGATGGCCACATATTCGGCCCGGCCGGTCTCATGAAGCCAGGCGTGTTCCGGGCCGATGCCGGGATAATCGAGCCCGGCCGAGATCGAATGCCCTTCAAGGATCTGCCCGTCTTAGTCCTGCAACAGATAGGTCTTGTTACCGTGCAGCACGCCCGGCCGCCCGCCACTGAGCGAGGCGCAATGTTCCATCTTTTCGTTCACGCCCCGGCCGCCGGCCTCGACCCCGATGATTCGCACCGAAGGATCGTCAAGGAAGGGATGGAACAGCCCCATCGCGTTCGAGCCGCCGCCGATCGCGGCCACCACCGTGTCGGGCAGGCGGCCCTCGCCTTCCTGCTCGGCCAGTTGCCAGCGCACCTCCTTGCCGATGATCGACTGGAAATCGCGCACCATCGCCGGATAGGGATGGGGCCCGGCCACCGTGCCGATACAGTAGAAGGTGTCGCGCACATTGGTGACCCAGTCGCGAAGCGCGTCGTTCATCGCATCCTTGAGCGTGCCGCGGCCCGAGGTGACGGGCACCACCTCGGCGCCCAGAAGCTTCATGCGGAAGACGTTGGGCGCCTGGCGCTCGACATCGTGGGCGCCCATGTAGACCACGCATTTCAGCCCGAATTTCGCGCAGACCGTCGCCGTGGCCACGCCATGCTGGCCGGCGCCGGTCTCGGCGATGATGCGGGTCTTGCCCATGCGGCGGGCAAGCAGGATCTGCCCCAGCACGTTGTTGATCTTGTGCGCGCCGGTATGGTTCAGCTCATCGCGCTTGAGATAGATCTTGGCGCCGCCCAGATGCTCGGTCAGGCGGCTTGCGTGGTAAAGCGGACTGGGCCGGCCGACGTAATGTTTCCACAGATCGTCCATCTCGGCCCAAAAGGCGGAATCGGTCTTGGCGCGCTCGTATTCGGCCTCGAGATCGAGGATCAGCGGCATCAGGGTCTCGGAGACGAAACGCCCGCCGAAGGCACCGAAACGGCCCTTGTCGTCGGGGCCGGACTTGAAACTGTTCAGGCGATCGTCGGCCATGGCATGCTCTCCCGCGCGGTGTCCTGCGGATGTAGCCCCTTCGGGCGGCGCGGTAAAGCGCAGTCAGCCGTCGCCGGCGGGCGCGGCGGGGTGCGGCCCGGGGG
>JASBUM010000383.1 GCA_030147905.1 Acidimangrovimonas sp. | reverse complement strand
CGGCGTCACGGCCAACAGCGACATCAAGCTGTCGATGCACCAGTTCGCCGCGACCATCGGCTGGACCCACCGGTTCTGATCGCGGACCGCCGGACGCGCGGCGGGTGTCGCGCCCTGTCCCGGCTGCGCCCCCGGCGGGGGGGCTTGCAGCCGGGCAAATGCGGGTGGCGCTCCGTGGGCTGTCGATGGGCGGGCGATAGCGGACGGTTGTCGCCGGTTGTGTTGGGGCGGCTGTCCGCAGGCGGGTATTTGCAGTCGGGCATTTGCATAGGCGCGTGTGGGGTCGGGCAGCGCGGGCGAGCGCCGCGCCGCCCCATTGCGCGCTTGTGAACTGCGGACCATGCGGGCCAGGGTGATGCGTGGTTGAGATGGACCGCCCCGAGCGACTAGACTGCGTCCGATCTTTCCGAACCCGGAGTCGTGATGCGCTGGCTGGTCCGAATCCTCATTGCCCTGTTCGTGGTGGCGGCACTGGCGCTGGGTGCGTGGTTTCTGATCCCCACCGCCCGGATCGCCCAGTTCGCGGCGGCAAGGTTCGAGGCCGCCACGGGGCGGCAGATGGTCATCGCGGGCGGCCTTCATCCCACGCTCTGGCCCGAATTCGGCATTCGTGCCGACAAGGTCGAGATCGCGAATGCCGCATGGGCCAAGGACGGCCCCATGCTGCGTGCCCGCGCGCTGGAGATCGCCGTCGATCCGGGGGTTCTTCTGGGGGGGGCGGTCCATGTCAGGCGGATCGTGCTCCGGGCGCCGGAGTTGCGGCTGGAGCGGGCGCGCAACGGGGCGGTGAACTGGGAATTCGGTGCGGCCGGCGCCCCGCCTTCTGCCCCGTCCTCGGCCGCGCCCGCCGCCGAGAGCGCGCGGACAGGCACCGAAAGGGCGCCTGCCGGAAGCGGCTCCGCGAATGCCGCGGATGGGGGGGCGTTTGCCGGGTTTTCCCTTGCCGATGCAAGGATCAGCGACGGTCAGGTAATCTGGGTCGACCGGTCGAGCGGTACGACGCACCGTCTCTCCGGGATCAACGGCCAGTTCCGGCTGCCGCGGGTGGCGGGGCCGGCGGAATTCAAGCTGCGCGGAACCGCCGGCGGCCGGTCGGTCGTCGTCAACGGCCAGGTAGAACGGTTCGACCGTTTCGCCTCGGGCGTGCCCGACACCCTGTCGGTGACGGTCGTTGCGGGTGGATCGCGGGTGGCCTTCTCGGGTCGGGTCGGGCTGTCGCCCTTCGCGCTGTCGGGCGGGGTCGATGCGCATCTGCCCGATCTGGGCGCGGTCTTCGCCGCGCTCGGCCAGAAGGCGCCGGCACTTCCCGAAGGGCTGGGGCGGCGGCTGATCGCGGTACGCGGGCAGCTCGACTATGGCCGCGACGCGGTATTGCGGCTGACAAAGGCGGCGATCCAGCTCGACGGCAACCGGCTTTCGGGCGACGTGGCGCTGGCGACCACGGGCAGCCGACCGCGGATCAGCGCGAAGCTGAACGCCGCCGCGCTGCAGCTGGGGCCGAAGGCTGCGGCCGGCGGACGGGGCGGCAGCGCCGACGCCCAGGCCGGGGAAGGCTGGTCGCGGGCGCCGATCGACACCGCGCCGCTGCGCGCCATCGATGCGGAGCTTACGCTGCGTGTCGCGGCGCTCGACTTGGGCGCGGTGCAGCTTGGCCGGAGCGACATCGGCCTTCATCTGCGCGACGGCGCCGCGCGCCTGAGCCTCGATCCGGTGCGCGCCTACAAGGGGCGGATCACCGGCACGCTCACCGCCGACGCGCGCCGGGGGCTGGTGGTGGGCGGGGATGTGACCATGGCCGATGTCGCCTTGCAGCCGCTGCTGGCGGATCTGGCCAATTATCACCGGCTGATCGGGACCGGGACGCTGGCGTTGAAGTGGCGGGGCACGGGCGACACGCCCGACCGGATCATGCGCTCGCTTTCGGGCAGCGGATCGCTCGACATCGGCCGGGGAGAGCTTCAGGGACTCGATCTGGCGGGAATGCTCACGCATCTCGATCTCAACTACATGGGGCCCGGGGCGAAGACGATCTTCGATGCGATTTCGGCCGGGTTCACCATTCGTGACGGCGTGCTGGAAAACCGCGATCTGACGCTGCGCGCGCCGCTGCTGAGCGCGGCCGGCGCGGGCACCGTGGATCTGGGCGCGCGGCGGCTGGACTATGTGATCACGCCGACCGCCTTGAAGGGCGCGGCGGGTGGCCGGGGCATCAGCGTGCCGCTGAAGATCACCGGACCCTGGGCCGCACCGCGGCTGGGTTTGGACATGCAGGCCGGCGGGGTGCGCAAGGCGCGCGATGCACTGCGCCGTGCGCTCGAGCAGCGGTTGGGGATCGCGCCGCAGCCGCCCGCCGCGGGCTCCGGCGGGGCCGGCGCGGGGGCGCCGTCTGCCGGCACGGCCCCGGGTGGTCCGGCCCCGGCAGGCAGCGGTGGCACGGCTGGCGGGGGCACGGGCGCATCGCCGGGCGGTGGCGGGACAACGCCGGCGCCGGTCGATCCGCGCAAGGCGCTCGAGGATGCGGCGCGGCGACAGTTGCTGAAGATGCTGGGCGGCGGCAACTGAGGACCCGGGCGGGCCGGGCCACACCCACCCGTCGGACGAACGGGTGCCCGGGAGACGGGTGCCCGGGAGAGCGCGAGCCATGCGAGGAACGGCGCTCCAGGCGGGATGCGGCGGGAATGCCGCCGCGACCGGTATGGCGCCCGGGCGTCCTAGAGCCCGAGGCACCAGCGCACGATCGCCTTCTGCGCATGCAGCCGGTTCTCGGCCTCGTCGAAGACCACCGAATGCGGCCCGTCCATGACGGCCGAGGTGACCTCGTCGTCGCGGTGGGCGGGCAGGCAATGCATGAACAGCGCGTCAGGCTTGGCCCGCGCCATCAGGGCCTCGTTGACCTGGTAGGAACGCAGCTGGTTGTGGCGGCGTTCGCGCGAGGATTGGCTGTCGTGCATCGACACCCAGGTATCGGCGATGACCAGATCGGCGCCCTCGACGGCGGCCTGGGGGTCGCGCTCGATCGTCAGGCGGGCGCCCTCGGCGCGGGCCTGTCCGATGAACTCGGCCTCGGGGTCGAGCTGG
>JASBUM010000382.1 GCA_030147905.1 Acidimangrovimonas sp. | reverse complement strand
CTCTGGTTCGGCGTCGGCCGCAGGCTGGCCGATTTCGCCGTGGTCACCATCGAACACGGCGTCGGCATGGGCCTGGTGCTCAACCACCGGATCTATCGCGGCGCCCGCGGGCTGGGGATGGAACTGGGCCATACCAAGGTGCAGCTCGATGGCGCGCTGTGCCGCTGCGGCCAGCGTGGCTGTCTCGAGGCCTATATCGCCGATTATGCGCTGGCGCGCGAGGCGACGACGGCGCTCAACTGGACGCACAAGGACGGCCAGGCCATGAGCATCCTGCTCGAAAGTCTCTACGACCATGCCAAGGCCGGCAACGGCGCTGCGCGATCGATCTTTCGCCGCGCGGGCCGATACCTCGCCGCCGGGCTGGCGAATGTGGTGAACCTATTCGATCCCGCCCTGATCATCCTGTCGGGGGAGCGGATGCGCTACGACTATCTTTATGCCGCCGACACGCTGGCGGAGATGGAGGCGATGATGCTCAACACCGGGCGCCCGGCGCCGCAGATCGAGATCCACGCCTGGGGCGATCTGCTGTGGGCCCATGGCGCCGCGGCACTGGCGCTGTCGCAGGTCAGCGACGCGCTGATGCAGGCCCCGCGCGAAGTGGCGGCGCAATGAGCGGCTGGCGCGTGGCCGTCCTCTCCGCCTGGATCGCGGCGATGGCTTCGGTCTCGTCCGGTCCGGCGGCTGCGGCGCAGGCCAAGGAGCCAAGCGCCCATTTCATCGACCGTGCCGCCGATCTGCCGGCAGTGCAGGTCTATGGCGGCGGCTGGGAACATTTCGTCGGCGGCGGGGTTGCGGTGCTTGATTGCAATCACGACGGCTACCCCGATCTTTACGCCGCCGGCGGCTCGGCGCCGTCGCGGCTGTTCATCAATACCACCAAGGCGCCCGGCGCGCCGATCACCTTCAAAACAGGCTCTATCCCGGCCTTTTCCGATGTCACCGGGGCCTATCCGATCGACATCGACGGCGATGGATGGGTCGATCTGTTCGTGATGCGGGTTGGCGGCAATGCGATCCTGAAGGGCGGCCCGGATTGCCGGTTCACCGATGTCACCCGCGCCTGGGGGCTCGATCCCGGTAACCGCTGGACCACCGCCTTTTCCGCGACCTGGGAGGCGGGGCAAAGCTGGCCGACGCTGGCGATCGGCAATTACGTCGACCGCAGCAATCCCAAGGGGCCGTTCTTTGCCTGCGACACCAATTTCCTGGTGCGCCCCCACGGCCGACATTTCGGCGCGGCCGTACCGCTGAAGCCCGGGTTTTGCGCGCTTTCGATGCTGATCTCCGATTGGCGTCGCGACGGTCATCCCGATCTGCGGATCTCTAACGACCGGCAATATTACGTGCGCGGCGGCTATGAACAGATGTGGCACCTCAACCCGCTGCGCCAATATACCAAGGAAGAGGGCTGGCCGCAGGTCTCGCTGTGGGGGATGGGGATCGCCAGCTACGATCTGTCGGGCACCGGCTATCCCGATGTGATGACGACCTCGATGGGCGATCAGCTCTTGCAACTGAACGATCACGGCACGCTCAAGGCGGCGCCCTATTCCATCGGCAGCTATGCC
This sequence comes from Acidimangrovimonas sp., assembly GCA_030147905.1. The sequence continues at coordinate 2,438 of JASBUM010000382.1, read as the reverse complement.
CAGCGGCCCTATCTGGGCGATGACGGCCGGCCCTCGACCGGCTGGCATGCCGAATTCGGCGACGTCAACAACGATGGCCGCGCCGATCTGTTCATCGCCAAGGGCAATGTCGATCAGATGCCGTCGAATGCGGCGAAAGATCCCAACAACCTGCTGATGCAGCGCGCCGACGGCACCTTCGTCGAACGCGGGGCGCAGGCGGGGGTGGCCTCGGTGGCGCGTTCGCGCGGCGCGGCGCTGGTGGATCTCAACGGCGACGGGCGGCTTGATCTGGTCGTGGTCAATCGCCGCGCGCCGCTGGAGATCTGGCAAAACGACACCGCGGGCACGGCGCATTGGCTGGAAGTCCAGCCGCGAATGGACCAAGGCGGCAACGCCTATGCGGTGGGCGCCTGGGTCGAGCTGCGGGCCGGCGGGCGGTTCCAGGACCAGGAAATCACCGTCGGCGGCGGCCATGCCTCGGGCCATATGACGCCCGTCCATTTCGGCCTGGGCGGCGCGACGACGGCCGAGGTGCGGGTGATCTGGCCGGGTGGCGCAACGTCAGACTGGACCGAAGTGCCGGTCGACGCCAAGGTTTCGCTGCGCGCGCGCGGCAAGGCGCTGGTGGTCGGGCCGCTATATTAGCGGGCCTGCCCTCTTTTCGCGGTGGGCTGTGCGAGCCAAAGCGAAAGGAAAAGAAATGGATCCACTCGAAGAATTTGCGCGCGGCATTTTCGTCGCGCAGCCGTTCACGCAATGGATCGGGGCCGAGCTTGTTGCCGTCGGCGCGGACGGCGTTGAAATGGCGTTGCCGATCCGGCCCGAATTGACCCAGCAACACGGTTTCGTCCATGGTGGCGCGATCAGCTATCTTGCGGATAACGCGATCACCTTTGCCGGCGGTCTGGCGCTGGGCGGGAACGCGCTGACATCGGAATTCAAGATCAACTATCTCCGCCCCGCCCAAGGCGCGCGGCTGATCGCGCGGGCACGGGCGCGAAGCGCCGGCAAGCGCCAGGCGGTCTGCCAATGCGAGATCTTCGCCGTCGACGCGGCCGGCACCGAAAAGCTATGCGCGCTGGCCCAGGGGGGCGTGGTGCGGGCGGGCGATTGACGCGCGATCGGACCTATTGGTCGAGGGGCAGGCCCGAAGGCACCGATTTGGGCACGCCCAGCCGGCCCTTGAGCGCGACCGGATCCTTCAGCGTCTTGAGGAACGCATAGAGTTCGTCGACCTCGCGCGCGGTCAGTTTCACCGGTTTGGCCTTGACCGCGGCCAGGATCGCCGCGCGTTCCCTGGGATCGTTCATGATCGCCCAATCGGGCTGTGTGGCCTTGAAATGCGGAAACAGCGCCTGTTTGCGATAGCGCGCCATACCGGCGCGCGGATCGGCGTGATAGACGATGAATTCGCGCAGGCTCAGATGCGCGCCGGCGTGGCCCCACGGACCGGTCTCGGTGACGTTGCGCAGGCTCGGGGTGCGGAAGGCATAGAGATCCTTGGGGTCGTTCGAGACCCGGAAGCGGCCCAGATCGCGATGATTGGTCTCGAATCGCGCGACCTTGCCGGGACCAAGCTGCGGCTCGCCCATCGCGTGGAACTTGTTGTCGGTCTGGAACGGACCGGAATGGCAGCTCGAACATTTGGCGCGGCCGTAAAACAGCGCCATGCCGGCCTTGGCCTCGGCCGGCAGATCGCCTCGCCCGCGCAGATAGGCATCGAACGGGCTGTTGTCGGAGCGCCATTCGAAGGCGACGAAGGCGGCGATCGCATTGGAGATATCGGTGAAGGCGATGGGCCGGCCCGCCGCGATATCGGGATAGACCTTGTCGAACATCGCGCGATAGGCCGGAATCGCCGCGACGCGTTTGGCGATCGCCTCCCATGCGCCGCCGGGGCCGGTGATGCGGCCCGAACGGGCCAGTTCGGCGATGTCGTTCTCGGCGCCGTGGCCGGCCATCTCGTCCTGGGCCAGAACCGGGAACATCGCCTGGGCCGACAGCACCGAGGCGAAGCCGCGCACCATCTCGTCCTCCATCGGCGTGCGCAGACCCGAGGGGCGATGCGGATCGGCCTCGATCCGGCCGTCATCGAACAGCACGGTGAAGCTTTTGGCGCCAAGATTGAACAGCGCCGTGGCGTTGCGCGGGATGCGCTGTTCGGGCACGTCCTTGGGGTCGGTGCGGCGATCGGGGCCCAGACCGATCCCGCCCTCGCCGATGTCGAGCGAGACCCCGTCGGAGGTGGCAAAGCGCGGATTGTGGCAGGTGGAGCAGGCGATATTGCGGTTACCCGACAGGATCTTGTCGTAGAACAGCAGCCGGCCAAGCCGCGCCTCGGCCATATTCACCGGATTGTAATCCTGCGGCACGGGCGCCTTCGGCAGGGGTGTCGCCGATGCCGGCGCGGCGATCGTCAGGGCGCCGGCCGCGCTAATCGCAAGCCGTTGCAATCG
>JASBUM010000372.1 GCA_030147905.1 Acidimangrovimonas sp. | reverse complement strand
CGAGGGCGTGCGCGAGGTCCATCACCTGCATCTGTGGCAGATGGACGAAAAGACCGTTTCGGTCGAGGCCCATCTGGTGGTTTCGGGCGACGGGCCGGCGGTCTCCGCCCGTGTCCGCGCCGATCTGGAGGCCTGCTTCGGCATCGATCATGCCACCTTCGAGGTCGAGACCGCCGCCGATTGCTGCCGCGATGCGCCGGCGATCGGGCATGCCGCGCAATAGGGTGCAACCGGAGGATGCGGCCGGCTGCACGGTCGCGCCGGGCCGGAACACGGCCTGGCCGCGATCCTTACCGGCCCGCGTCGGCCGCCCTTGGCCCGCGGCTCAGCCGAGTTCGGCCGAGGGAACCATCGGAAAGAAGACGCCGCCCGACCACAGGCCGAACCAGTTCTCGCCCTGCCACGACGCATGGCTACCCAGATCGACCAGCCGGTAGAAGCTCTTTCGGTCGATCAGGGCCTCGAGACCGTTGCGGATCAGGATATAGGGCGAAGGCTCGCCGGTCGCCGCGTCGCGGATCACGCGGATCGGGTGGTCGGGGCCTGCCGTCGCCCGGTCGCCCACCTGCGTGGTGAATGTCAGCCGCTGGTCGTGTCCTGAGCCCTCCTGATCGAAATCCACAGCGACGAAGGGGGCGTCATCGACCCGGATACCCACCTTCTCCACCGGCGTGACGAGGAAATAGCGATCGTCGTCGCGACGCAGGATGTTGGAAAACAGCCGCACCAGCGCCGGCCGGCCGATCGGCGTGCCCTGATAGTACCAGGTCCCGTCGCGGGCGATGCGCATGTCGATCTCGCCGCAATAGGGCGGGTTCCAAAGATGCACCGGCGCCGGTCCCGCGCCCTTGCCCGCGCGCCCCGCCGCCCGGGCCAGCGCCTCGGCATCGGGCGCCGCCGCTCGCCGCGCCGCATCCGGTCGGGCCTTCCCCTCGCGCTCGGCCGTCTGGCGCTCGACCGTTAGGCGTTCAGCTGCCGGGCGCCCGATTTCCGACTTGCCGCTTTTTGTCATTTGTGCCCGCCGCATTTGTCCGATCTAATGGTCAGGCTAACAGCTTCGGAGGAACATGGACATGGCCGCGCCAGCCGCATTGGTTGCCGAGATCGAGGCCCTTGCCGAACAGCTCGGACAAGCGCGGGCATCGGTCAACCGCCGCTTCATCGGCCAGCGCGAGGTGGTCGATCTGGTGCTGTCGGCGCTGGTATGCGGGGGGCATGCGTTGTTGATCGGCCTGCCGGGGCTGGGCAAGACGCGCCTTGTCGACACATTGTCCACGGTGATGGGGCTTGCCGGCAGCCGGGTGCAGTTCACTCCGGACCTGATGCCGGCGGACATTCTCGGCTCGGAAGTGCTGGAGACCGCGGCCGACGGCAGCAGGGCGTTCCGCTTCATCGAGGGGCCGGTGTTCTGCCAGCTTCTGATGGCCGACGAGATCAACCGTGCCAGCCCGCGTACCCAGTCGGCGCTTTTGCAGGCGATGCAGGAACGCGAGGTCACGGTTGCCGGGCAGGCGCGTCCGCTGGGGCCGCCCTTTCACGTGCTGGCCACCCAGAACCCGATCGAGCAGGAAGGGACCTATCCGCTGCCCGAAGCGCAGCTTGACCGTTTCCTGCTGTCGATCGCCGTCGAATTCCCCGATCGCGAGACCGAGCGCGAGATCCTGCTGGCCACCACCGGCAGCGAGGAGGCGCAAAGCAGCCGGGTTTTCACCGCCGGGCAGCTGGTGGCCGCGCAGGCATTGTTGCGGCGCATGCCGGTGGGCGATTCGGTGATCGAGCTGATTCTGGACCTGGTCCGGGCCTGCCGACCGGGCGAGGCCGAGGCCCATGCCGAGATCAACGAATGCCTGGCATGGGGGCCGGGGCCCCGCGCCGCGCAGGCGCTGATGCTGGCGGTGCGGGCCCGCGCGCTTCTGGCGGGCCGCCTCGCACCCGGCGCCGAGGACGTGCGCGCACTGGCGGCGCCGGTTCTGGGCCACCGGATGGCACTGAATTTCGCCGCCCGTGCCCGCGGCGTTGTGCTCGACGAGGTGATCGCGCGCGCCGCCACCGCCGTGACGCGGATCGAGGCGGCCGCGTGATCGCGCGCGTCGAGGTCCAGGCAGATCTGCGCCGCCGGGCCGAGGGACTTGCCCAGGCCCTGCCGCCGCTGCTGGCCGCCGCCGATCAGCTTGCCGCATCGGTGATGCCCGGTGCGCATGGCCGCCGCCGCGTCGGCGTGGGCGACGAATTCTGGCAGTATCGGGCCGCGGTGGCGGGCGACCCCGCACGCCTGGTCGACTGGCGCCGCAGTGGGCGCTCGGACGCCCATTTCGTGCGCGAACGCGAATGGCAGGCGGCCCAATCGGTGCTGTTCTGGGTTGATCGTTCGGCGGCCATGGACTTTTCCGGTGCGCGCGCGCGGGCGCCCAAGGGCCAGATGGCGGCGATTCTGGCGCTGGCGCTGGCGGTGCTTCTCGAACGGGGCGGCGAACGCATCGGGCTGGCCGATGGCTCGCTGCCCGCCCGTGCCGGCCGGACCCATCTCGCGCGTATGGCCGAGGCGCTCGCCATGGCGCAGGGTGAAGCCGCGGCGGGCGATTACGGCCGGCCGCCGGTGGCCGGATACATGTCGCGCGCGCGGGCCGTGTTCATCTCCGATTTCCTCGGCGATCCGGCTGCGCTCGACGCGGCGATGGCGGCAGCGGCGGGTGCCGGGGTGCGCGGGGTGGCCTTGCAGCTTCTGGATCCGGCCGAGGAAAGCTTTCCCTATGACGGAAGGACGATCTTCGAAAGCATGGCGGGCGGCCTGCGCCACGAAACGCGCCGGGCGGGAGATCTGCGCGCGCGCTACCGCGCGCGGCTGGCCGAGCGGAAGGCCTGGCTTGAAGACCGGGCGCGGCGCTGGCACTGGCAATATCACTGCCATCATACCGACCGGCCGGCTTCGGCCGCGCTGATGTGGCTCTATCAGGCGATCGAACGGGGGCGGTGATGTGGAGCTTGGGCCCGCTGGGCTTCGTGCATCCGGCGCTGCTGGCGGCGCTGATCGCGCTGCCGGTGCTGTGGTTCGTGCTGCGCGCGATTCCGCCCGCCCCGATCCGGCGGCGCTTTCCCGGGGTCGCGCTCCTTCTCGGGCTCGACGACAGCCGCAACCAGGCTGACCGAACGCCCTGGTGGCTTCTGCTGCTGCGGATGGTGGCGCTGGGGCTTGTGATCGTGGCCTTTGCGGGTCCGGTGCTGTACCCGGCGGCGCGAGGGGCAGGCAGCGGGCCGCTGCTGATCGTGGCGGACGGAAGCTGGGCCTCGGCACGCGACTGGTCGGCGAGGCAGGGCCGGATGGATCAGCTTCTGGCCTCGGCCGCGCGTGCGGGACGTCCGGTGGCGGTCGTGCTCCTGAGCGATCCGCCCGCGGGTTCGGGGCCGGCGTTCCGCGCCGCGCGGTCCTGGCGCGAGGCCTTGCGCGGTGTCAGGCCCCGCGCCTGGGCGCCCGATGCAAAGGCGGTGCGCGCATGGGCCTCCCGGCTGGGCGGCAGGTTCGACACGCTGTGGCTTTCGGACGGGCTGGCGGCGCCCTGGCGGGCCGATCTGCTGGCCGCGCTGCGCGGCCACGGGCAGGTGCGCGTGTTCCAGCCGCGCGATCCGGTGGTTGCGCTCGGGCCCCCCGCCTTTTCCGCCGGCGCGATCACGCTCGCGGTTCAGCGCGCGCCGGCGCGGGGCGCACTGACGCTGACGCTGCGCGCCCATGGTCCCGATCCCAACGGAATCGCGCGGGTGCTGGCCGAGACGCCGGTGCGTTTCGCGCCCGGTGCACGGAGTGCGACGGTGACACTCCGGCTGCCCACCGAGCTGCGCAATCGCGTCCAGCGTTTCGATATCGCCGGTATCGCCAGCGCCGGTGCCGTGAGCCTGGCCGACGACACGTTGCGAAGGCGCAAGGTGGCGCTGGTCGCGGGTGCCACTTCGGGCGAGCGGCTGCGCCTGCTGTCGCCGCTGCATTTCCTGCGTGAGGCGCTGAGCCCCGATTCCGACGTCATCGAGGGCCCCTTCGCGGAATTGCTGCGCGCCGCTCCCGATGTCGTCATTCTGGCCGATGTCGGCCATCTTCCGGCCGAACATGCGGTGGCGCTCGAGGCGTGGGTGCGCAAGGGCGGCACGCTGGTACGTTTCGCCGGGCCGAAGCTGGCCGAGACCCGGTTCGACCGGTCGGCGGATGATCCCCTGATGCCGGTTCGGCTGCGTTTCGGCGGCCGCGCGCTGGGCGGCGCCATGAGCTGGAGCGCGCCCAAGCATCTGCAGCCCTTCGACAAGAATTCGCCCTTCTACGGTCTCGCCATTCCGCCCGACGTCACGGTGCGCGAGCAGGTTCTTGCACAGCCCGATCCCGGCCTTGCGGAACGCACGATCGCGCGGCTTGCCGACGGCACGCCACTGGTCACACGCAAGACGCTGGGGCGTGGGCGGGTGGTTCTGTTCCATGTCACCGCCAATGCGGAATGGTCGACGCTGCCGCTGTCGGGGCTTTTCGTGCGCATGCTCGAGCGTCTGGCGGTGGCTACGCCGGCGGTCCGGCCGAAGCCCGCGGCGCTCGAGGGCACCACATGGACACCGGTCGCGCTGCTCGATGCCTTCGGGGCCCAGACGGGTGCCGGAGAACAGGCCGGCATCGCGGGCGCCGCGCTGGCCGCGGGCCCGGTGGGGCCGGCACAGCCGCCGGGCCTCTATCAATCCGGCAAGCGGCGGCTGGCGCTGAACGTGATGGACGCGAAGAGCACGATTGCACCCGCGCGCTGGCCTGCCGACCTGCCGGTGGAAGGCATCGGTGTCACCCGCGAAAGGGCGCTCGGCGCCCCGCTTCTGGCGCTGGCCTTCGTGCTGCTTCTGGCCGATCTGATCGCGGCGCTGGTCCTGGGCGGGCGCATGCCGCCCATGCCCGGCAGCGGGGGCGGGGCCGCGGGCGGCGGGGCCTCGGGCGGTGGGGCGTCCGGCAGCCGGTGGCGGGGCTTGTCGGCTGTGCGGCGCGAAGGCGCGGCCGGCCAGCGCAGGCCGGAGAAGGGCGGGACGGCGCAGCGCAGGCCGGCGCAGGGCAGCACGGCGCAGGGCAGCACGGCGGAGCGCGGCGTTGCGCCCAGGGCGGCGGTTCCGGGCGCGCGCCGGGCTCTCGCGATCCTCGCACTTGGCCTGTTGCTGGGCGCGGCGACGGGGGCCGGGCGGGCCGGCGCGCAGAACTCGGGGGCGGGCGGCGGTGACACCTTCGCCTTGCGTGCCACCCACGGCGTGGTTCTGGCCCATGTGGTGACGGGCGACGCGCGTGTCGACCGGATCGCGCAGGCCGGGCTTCAGGGGCTTTCGAACGAGCTGGCCTTGCGCACCTCGGTCGAGCCAGACACGCCGATGGCGGTCAATCTCGAAACCGACGACCTGTCGCTCTTTCCGTTTCTCTACTGGCCGATCACGGCCGGCGAACCGCTGCCCTCGGCCCGGGCCTATGCCAAGCTCAACGATTTCCTGCGGACCGGCGGCATGATCCTTTTCGATACCCGAGACGGCGACATCGCTGGCAGCGGCGGCGCGACCACGCCGCAGGCGCGGAAGCTGCAGCAGATCGCGGCCGGGCTGGACATCCCGCCGCTTGCGATCGTGCCGAAGGATCACGTGCTGACCCGCAGCTTCTACCTGATCAGCGATTTCCCCGGCCGGTACGACAACCCCGACGTCTGGGTCGAGGCCCCGCCGCCGGGCGCCGCCCGCGCCGAGGGGATGCCGTTCAGGAACCTGAACGACAACGTCTCGCCGGTGGTGATCGGGGGCAACGACTGGGCCGCGGCCTGGGCGGTGACCCAGAGCGGGGCGGCAATGTTTCCCGTCGGCCGCGGCACAACCGGCGAGCGCCAGCGCGAGATCGCCTATCGTTTCGGGATCAACCTGATCATGTATGACCTGACGGGCAACTACAAATCCGACCAGGTGCATGTCCCCGCGCTCCTGCAAAGGCTGGGCCAATGATCGGCGCCGACAGCATCATCTTCACGCCGCTGGTGCCCTGGGGGATGCTGTGGGCGGGGCTGGCGCTTGCCGTGGTGGCGGTGGCCTTCGCCGCCTTGCGGGGGCTCCCGGGCTGGCCCTGGCGCGCCCTGGCGGCCCTGCTGATCCTTGCCGCGCTGGCCAATCCCGCGCTCCAGCGCGAGAGCCGCAAGCCGCTGCCCGACATCGTGTTGCTGGTCGCCGACCGTAGCGCCAGCCAGACCCTTGGAGATCGCGCCCGCCAGACCGATGCCGCGCTGGCACGGCTGCGGAGCGAGATCACGGCACTGCCTAACACCCGGCTGCGCGAGATCACGGTGACCGATGCGCCCGGCGACGGCGGCACGCTGGCGATGACGGCGATCGCCAAGGCGCTGGCGGGCGAGCCCCGCGCGCGCATCGCCGGCGTGATCATGGTCAGCGACGGGCAGGTCCATGACGTGGCCCTCGCCCCGGATATCCCGGCGCCGTTGAACCTGGTGCTGACGGGGCACGCAAGCGACTGGGATCGCCGTCTGGTGGTGAAGAACGCGCCGGCCTACGGGATCATGGGCGAGCCGGTCAAGCTGATGATCCGGATCGAGGATCAGGGCCGGGTGCCCGCCTCGGTCAGCAAGATCGCGCGGATCGCGATCAGCATCGACGGCGCCGCGCCGCGGGTCCTGAGCCTGCCTGCCGGTCAGGATCACGAGATCCCCGTAACCCTGCCGCATGCGGGCAACAACGTGATCCAGATCACCACCGCCGCACAGCCGGGGGAACTGACCGCCCGCAACAATTCGGCTGTGGTGCAGGTCAACGGCGTGCGCGACCGGCTTCGGGTGTTGCTGATCTCGGGCGAGCCCTATCCGGGCGAGCGGGTCTGGCGCAATCTGCTGAAGTCGGACGCCTCGGTAGATCTGGTGCACTTCACCATCCTGCGGCCACCCGAGAAGCAGGACGGCGTGCCGATCGACCAGCTTGCGCTGATCGCCTTTCCCACGCATGAACTGTTTGTCCAGAAGATCAAGCAGTTCGATCTCATCATCTTCGACCGCTATCGCCGTCGCGGCATCCTGCCGGCCCAGTATCTCGACAACATCCGGCAATATGTGCTGGGTGGCGGCGCGCTGCTGGTCGAGGCCGGGCCCGACTTCGGCTCGGCCGAAAGCCTCTACCGCTCGCCGCTCGCCGATATCCTGCCGGTGGTGCCGACGTCGCGCGTGATCGCGCGCGGCTTCCGCCCCGAGATCACCGCGCTTGGCCAGCGCCACCCCGTCACCGAGGGGCTGGCGGCCTTCGGGCCGAAGGGGCGGAACGGGAAGCCCGGCTGGGGCCGATGGCTGCGCCAGATCGAGGTTTCGGCCAAGCCCGGTGCGCAGACGGTGATGTCGGGGATCGACGGCAAGCCGCTGCTGGTGCTTGCGCATGAAGGCAAGGGGCGCGTCTCGGTTCTGGCGTCGGACCAGGCATGGCTGTGGAGCCGCGATTACGAGGGCGGCGGGCCGCAGCTCGAACTGCTGCGTCGGCTCGCGCACTGGATGATGAAGGAGCCGAGCCTCGAGGAGGAGGCATTGCGCGCCACCGCCACGGGGCGTGCGGTGACGATCGTGCGCAGGTCGCTGAAGACGGGGCCGCGATCGGTCACGATCACCGGGCCCGGCATCGGGGCCCGCCCCGGATCGGGCACCGGGACGGGCGCGGGCACGGGCAGGGGCACGGGCACGGGCGACAAGGCGGGAACCGCTTCGACCACGGGCGCCGCCGCCGCGGGCGCGGGGTCGGTGACGCTGCCGATGAAGGAAACCGCGCCGGGCCGGTACGTGGCGCAGTGGCAGGCACCGACGATCGGGCTCTATCGCCTTCGGCAGGGCCGGCTGCACGCGGTGGTCGGGGTCGGGCCGGCGGCCCCCCGAGAATTCGAGGAAACGATCGCCACCGCCGACAAGCTGGCGCCCCTTCTCGCGCGCCATAGGGGCGGCGCCGTACGGATCGAGGATGCCATCCCCGAGGTGCGTCAGGTCCGGGTCGGGGCCCCCGCGGCGGGCCGCGGCTGGGTCGGGGTCACGCCGCGCGACGCCTATGTCGTCGAGAACCTGAAGGTCGTGCCGCTGCTGCCGGCCTGGGCCATGCTGCTGCTGGTCGCGCTGGCTTCGCTCGTGGCCTGGCTGCGGGAGGGCCGGCGCTAGTCTCCGGGTGGCGCATGCGGGCGAACGGGGGCCGCCCGCAGCCGGGCTTGCCCCGGGCGTTCACGGCGGGCGGCGGGGCTGCTTCGCAGGCGCTCGACCGGTGTCGTTCAGAGGCGGCCGGATCCGAACTCGGTTCGTCCTCGCGCAGCTTACCCGGCCTTGCCGGTCGCGGCCGGCAAGGCGCGGGAGGCGGCCCTCGCCGACCCCTTGTCATGTGGCCCCGGCGTGCGGCCTCAGTTCGGGCCGCATCCCGGTCCCGGACAGCGGGGTTTCCGCCCCACGACAAGGCCTCCGCAGCCACTGCCGCCGCTGCTGCCGCAGCCACTGCCGCAGCCACTGCTGTCGCCGCCTCTGCGGTCCCGCGCAGGCGAATTTTCGGCGGTCTCGCGCCATCGCGCCGCGCGGTCCGGCGCCAATTTCCCCCCGGTGGCGTTTGTGGGCTTGCTGGCCGTCCGAATTGGTTATAATTTTTTACCAATCCTGAAGGAGCCGTTCATGGAAATGCCCCGTCCCGACAGTGCCGTCCTGGCCCGCAAGGCCGCAATCGTTGCGCGGCTGCGGCAGGCGCTGCCAGCTGATTCGGTGATCGAGGATGACGCCGAAACGCGTGCCTATGAATGCGACGGATTATCCGCCTATCGCTGCCCCCCGCTGGCGGTGGTTCTCCCGCGGTCAACCGACGAGGTCGCCGCGGCGTTGCGCGTCTGTCACGAGGAGGGGGTGAAGGTGGTGCCGCGCGGATCGGGGACCAGCCTTTCGGGCGGTGCCTTGCCGACGGCCGATTGCGTCGTGCTTGGCATCGCGCGGATGAACCGGGTGCTGGAGACCGATTACGACAACCGGTTCATCCGGGTGGAGACCGGGCGCACCAACCTTTCGGTGACCGGCGCGGTCGAGGCCGACGGCTTCTTCTATGCTCCCGATCCGTCGAGTCAGCTGGCCTGTGCCATCGCCGGCAATATCGGCATGAATTCGGGCGGTGCGCATTGTCTCAAATACGGGGTTACCACCAACAACCTGCTGGGGGTGACCATGGTGCTGATGGATGGCACCGTGGTGAAGCTGGGCGGCGCGCATCTCGATTCCGCGGGGCTCGATCTGCTGGGCGTCGTCTGCGGCTCGGAGGGCCAGCTTGGCGTGGTGACCGAGGCGGTGCTGCGGATCCTGCCCAAGCCCGAGGGCGCGCGCCCGGTCCTGATGGGATTCGACAGCAGCGAGGTCGCCGGCCAATGCGTCAGCGACATCATCAAGGCCGGCGTCCTGCCGGTCGCGATCGAGTTCATGGACCGCCCCTGCATCCGGGCGACGGAGGCCTTCGCCCATGCCGGCTATCCCGACTGCGAGGCGCTCCTGATCGTCGAGGTGGAGGGCAGCGCGGGCGAGATCGACGAACAGCTTGCGCTGATCCGCGCCATCGCCGAACGCCACCACCCGGTGGCCTGGCGCGAGAGCGGATCGGAGGAGGAATCGCGCAAGATCTGGCTGGGGCGCAAGTCGGCCTTCGGCGCCATGGGCCAGATCAACGACTACATGTGCCTCGACGGCACGATCCCGGTCTCGCAGCTGCCGCTGGTGCTGCGCCGGATCGGTGAACTCAGCACGGAATTCGGCCTCGGCGTGGCCAATGTCTTCCATGCAGGTGACGGCAACATGCATCCGCTCATCCTCTATAATGCCAATGCGCCGGGCGATCTGGAACGCTGCGAGGCGTTCGGAGCCGAGATCCTCAAGCTCTGCGTCGAGGTCGGCGGCTGCCTGACCGGCGAACATGGCGTCGGCATCGAGAAGCGCGACCTGATGACGGTACAGTTCGCGCCCGCCGATCTCGAGGCGCAGATGCGGGTCAAGGATGTCTTCGATCCGGCCTGGCTTCTCAATCCGGCCAAGGTCTTTCCGCTGGCGCTTTCGGCGGATCGTCGCGCTGCATGACGGGCGCGGCATGAGGCGCGCGGTGTAGCGGAACTGAGACGGCGCGCCGGCACATGCGCACGGCGCGGATGGCGCGGGGGGCGGCTGGACCGGACCCGCGCGAAAACGGTCGGACCGGGCGGCGGCGGGGCTGTCCGGAGCGACGAGGAAGAAGAGGGGGCGGGACGGGCATGAGACCCAGCAATGAAACGGAACTGACGCAGATGGTCTCGGCGGCGGCCGGGCCGCTGGTGGTTCGCGGCGGCGGCACGCGCGCGGTCGGCCGACCGATCACAGGCGATGTGATCGAGACCGGGGCGCTCTCGGGTGTGCGTCTCTACGAGCCGGGCGCGCTGACGCTTGTGGTGGGGGCCGGCACCCCCCTCGACGAGGTCGAGGCGGTGCTTGCCGGCGAAAACCAGCGCCTGCCGTTCGAACCGGGCGACTGGCGCGCGCTTCTGGGATCGGAAGGAACGCCGACCATCGGCGGGGTCGTCGCGGCCAATGTCTCGGGGCCGCGCCGCATTCAGGCCGGGGCCTGCCGCGACAGTCTGATCGGCGTGCGTTTCGTCGATGGCGCGGGCAATCTCGTCGCCAACGGTGGCCGGGTGATGAAGAACGTGACCGGCTATGACCTCGTCAAGCTGATGGCCGGAAGCTGGGGGACGCTGGGCATCATCAGCGAGTTGTCCTTCAAGCTGTTGCCGGTGCC
>JASBUM010000356.1 GCA_030147905.1 Acidimangrovimonas sp. | reverse complement strand
TTGATGGCCACGATCTCCGACTGGTCAGAGGAGCCGTAGCCGCAGTTCAGCCCCGCGAACACCCCCGAGGAGGCGCCGCCCTGTCGGGTGAAGAAGCCATGCCGCAAGGGCTGAAGGCGATCGGCGGTCAGGTACACAAGGGACATGGCACGACTTCATTCGAAGCCCGGCGGCGGTAGGGTTCCGGGCGGGTGAAAGGCGATGGTCTTGAACAACGTTCCCATTTCGGAGGGGTGGGTCAAGCGCCGATATGCCGCCAGATGCGCCTCGAGCGGTGGACCCGACAGTGACCGGGCCAGCCGTTCCGCCCGCGCACCGATCCCCAGACGTGTCAGCCAGCCCCCCTGATCGATGAGCGGAGTGCGGCCGAGATCCGGCGCGGCGAGGGCAAGCGCCTCGAAATCGACATGGGCCGTCAGGTCCGCACGCCCCGGCGCGGCCAGCGGATCTGCGTGGCGGTGGGCCTCCATCGCCTGGAACGTGTCGCCGCGCGAATGCCAGCCGCCGTAATCGACGATCAGTGCACATCCCCCCGCCGTCGCGATCCGGGCCGAAAGCGCCGCCATCACCGGGCTTGCGGCAGGGCAGATCTCAACGATTTCGCCGGGTGCGGTATCGGCGAGGCGCGGGGTGAGGGCGGCGGGCGCCGTCGGCGGACCCCAGCCAAAGGCAAGTGCGCCGTCCCGCAGTCCGACCATGCGTTCGCGCCAGCCCCCGGCTTCGTGCGGCGCTCCGGCCGCGCCCGGGGCGCCTGCCTCGCGCCGGAACTGGCGGATCGGCAGGGCGTCGAAGAATTCGTTGGCGACGACGAACAGCGGCGCGCCGGTCGGCAGGTCGTCGGCGCTGTCGCACCAACGCGGGTCGTGCATGCCGAGCCTTTCACGCTGTGCCGCGCGCAGCCGCGGAGAGGCCTCGACCAGATGCAGCCGCGCCGCCGCGACAAAGTCCGGCACCGCCGCCCGCGCGGCGCGCAGGATATCCGCCATCAGCGTGCCGCGCCCCGGTCCCAGCTCGGCCAGGGTGAAGGGCGCGGGTGCGCCCTGCGCCTGCCATGCGGCGGCCATGCACAACCCGGCGAGTTCGCCGAACATCTGGCTGATCTCGGGGGCGGTGACGAAATCGCCCTGCGTCCCGAAGGCTTCGCGCGTTGTGTAATAGCCATGCTCGGGATGCAGGAGACATTCGGCCATGAAATCGGCCAGCGTGATCGGTCCGGTCTGCGCGATCCGCCGCGCCAGGATCGCGCCGAGGGGCGTGCCATGGATGCCGCGGGGGGCGGCGCCGTCGCCTGGACGTGGCTCCTTGGTGGTCATGGGCGACACCTGATCGTTGCGGGGCGGGGGCTGCGAGGGGTCCGCTGGTGCCGGCCTGGATGACGGCGCCGCCCCGCCGCGGGGACGCCTCCCGTGAGGCAGCGGCATGCAGGACCGCCCGCGCGGGGGGGCGGGCCGCTCACGCCGTCTGGGGTCGCGACGCCCTGCGGCGCCGCACCCATATCACGATCCCGATCCCGACCACGATCATCGGGATCGACAGCACCTGCCCCATGCTGAAGCCGCCCAACGAGCCGAAGGAGATGACATTGCCCGCCGGATTCGAGGGGGTGATGAATTCGGCATCGGCCTGGCGGAAGAATTCGACGATGAAACGCGACAGAC
>JASBUM010000355.1 GCA_030147905.1 Acidimangrovimonas sp. | reverse complement strand
AGCTTGCGCCATGGCTTGCCGCGCATCGCCGCTACCTGATCGCCCAGCGGCAGTGCGCCCACGTCGCGGATGTTCTGATCGAGCGCGACCGACTGGATCGACTGGTCCACCTCGTCGAAGCTGAGCCCGTCGGCGACCTTGCGTTTCCACACCGTCGCGGCCGCCGAATCGCCGGTCGCGGCCAGCCGCTGCGCCATCGCCCAGTAGACCGCCGGCGCCTTGCTGTCGAAATCGCGGAAGACCCAGGCGCCATAAGCCAGCGCAAGGATCGTCAGCGCGCCGATCACGGCAAGGAGATTTCGCACGAATGTCATTTGCCGTCCCCCCTGAAATTATCACTTATTATCACTTATTATCACTTATCGACTTGCGTGAATATAACCCGGCGCCCCGACGGCCTTGTCAAGCGGCAAGGCGAGGGGCGGCCGTATGCCACAGGGCAGTGGTGGGACGGGAGCACGGCGAGACAGGGAAGGGCAGGCCGGGACCCTGCGGCGCCCGAGCCGGAGGGGCAGGGCCAAGCAGGGGCGCAATTCAACCACAGGTTTCAAGGCGGCGACAGAAGCCCAGATTTTGCCGGAATTTTCCCAAAATTGAACCAAACGGACGCGGCATGGTGAAGCTCGGCAGAAGGCCGGGTTTCAGGGGGCACAATGCGTTATCGTCGCCTATTTTTAGGTTTTGTTCTGATCGTCGCGGCGGTCTGGGTCATCGTGGGCGAACAGCTCGCGGGTGCGAGTGCTGATGCGACGGTCAATGCGCAGGTCACCACCGTGCGCACGCCGATCGCGGGCGATCTGGCGCTGCGGCCCTATGCATTGGGGGCGGCGATCAGCAAGGGCGCGCCGGTCGGTACGGTCAGCGATCCGCACGTGGACGACACGCGTTTTCGCGACCTGCTGGCCGAGCAGGCGATCGCCCGTGCCGCGGTGACGCGGGTCGAAAGCGAGCTTGCCGACCTCAAGCGCGAGCAGGATGGGCTGCACCGCCGGCTGGCGGAATATCAGAAGAACCGCACAAGCCAGCTGGTGATCGAGCTGGGCTTCGCGCGCGAACGTCTCGACCGCATGGAGGCGCAAGCGCGTCGCGCTGCCGCGGCTCCGGCCGGGGGCGTCGCGCCCTCGGCGGCGCTGGCCCGGCTCGCGCCGGCGGTCGACAATGTGGCGCCGGCCTCTGGTGCGCGCCGCTCCGGTCCCACCGTGACCCGTGCGGCGATGGCGCCGGGCGGGCGCGACGCGGCCGCTTCGGGCAAGGGCGCCACCACCGGCAAGCGGCCCGCCGGAACGAACCTGGCACCCGCAGGACCGGGTGCCGGTGCGGGGGTGAATCAGGGTGGCAAGAACCAGCGTCTTCGCAACGGGCCGGGCGATCCGTCCGCCAATGCCATCGAACTGCCGGGCTTTGCGCTGAGCTATGCGCGCGAGCGGGTTGCGGTGCTGCAGAACGCGCTCGATTCCGCGCGTCAGGGGGTCTTCCTCGGCGACGGCTACAACGACACGCCCTTCTCGGGCCAGCGGCTGGAGGCGGTGACCTCCGACCTCGGTGCGCGTGAGGCCGAACTGGCGGCCACTCAGGCGAAGCTCTCGGCGCTCGATCGTCGGGTGGATATTGAGCGGGTGAAGATGCAGCGCGCCAGTTCGGCGGAACTGGTCTCGCCGGTCAACGGGGTTTACTGGGACAAGATCGCCACCGACGGCGAATATCTGGAACGCGGCAATCCGGTGGTCCATGTCGTCGATTGCGATTCCGCCGTGGTCACGGTTTCCGTCACCGGGGGCGTCTACAGCCGCCTGCGGGTCGGCAGCCCGGCGGAGTTCCGCTTTACCAACGAACCGGCGGTCTATGCCGGTTCGGTTCTGCGGCTGGCGGGGTCGGGGGCGGCGGACGTCTATCACAATCTCGCGGTCGCCCCTAGCAAGCGGCATCTGGAGCGCTATGACGTGACCGTACTGGTGCCTGCGCTGCGCAACGATCCGGCGCTGCGCTGCCTGATCGGGCGGACGGGCCGCGTGTTCTTCGATCAGCGCCCGCTTGACTGGCTGCGGCGGATCCTGGGCTGATGCTGTATCTCAACGATCTGCAATCCTCGCTGTTCTTGCTTCTCATCATCCCGGGTGTGCGCCTGGTGATGCCGGAGTTGATCGACCGCGAGAAGACCCTGCACCGGGCGATCCTGCTTTCGGGGTCGGCATTTCTCGCGCTGCGCTACATCTGGTGGCGCGGCACCGAGACGCTGCCGCCCGCCGGGCTGACGCCGGATTTCATCTCGAGCGTGCTTCTGTTCGGCCTGGAACTGCTGACGATCATCAGCGGGCTGAGCGCGATGCTCATCATGACGCGATACCACGAACGCGGCGCCGAGGCCGATGCGCATGAAAAGTGGTGGGACGGGGGGCAGCGTACGGGGGCCCCGCGGGTCGCGGTGATGATCGCCACCTACAACGAGGATTTCGAGGTGCTCGAACGCACCATCGTCGGCGCGCTGTGGATGAAATACCCGAATTTCGAGGTGGTCGTGCTGGATGACGGCCGGCGCGAATGGCTGCGCGACTATTGCCGCAAGGTCAACGTCCGCTACGTCTGCCGTCCCGACAACGCGGGCGCCAAGGCCGGCAACCTCAACCACGGGATCGCGCAGATGCGGGCCACGCCCGCCCGGCCCGAATTCATCGCCGTGCTCGACGCCGATTTCGTTCCCCACCGCAATTTCCTCAACCGCACCGTGGCGCTGATGCATGATCCGCGAGTGGGGCTGGTGGCCACGCCGCAGCATTTCTTCAACTCGGATCCGATCCAGCACAACCTGGGCCTGCACCAGTCCTACCCGGACGAGCAGCGGTTCTTCTTCGATCATCTCCAGCCCTCCCGCGACGCCTGGGGGATCCCGGTCTGTGCGGGGACGTCGTCGCTGGTGCGGATGTCGGCGCTGGACGAAGTCGGCGGCTTCTCGACCGAGTCGGTGACCGAGGATTTCATGCTCACGCTGACGTTGCAGGACGCAGGCTATTCCACGGTCTACCTGAACGAGGCGCTCAGCGAGGGTCTCGCCCCCGAGGGGCTGAAGGAATACATCACCCAGCGCGCGCGCTGGTGCCTGGGCATGATGCAGATCGCACGCAGCCGCATGGGGCCGTTGTCGCGCAACCGGTTGCGCCTGCGCGACCGCTGGAGCGCGCTGGATTCGGTGACCTACTGGTTCTCCACCTTTCCGTTCCGTATCGCCGCGCTCGTCTTTCCGCTGCTCTACTGGTATTTCAACATCACCGCGGTCAATGCCCGCGTGGCCGATGTCGTCAGCTATTTCGGGCTCTACTACCTGTGGAGCGTGATGGTGCTGAATTTCCTCACCCGCGGGGTGATGGCGCCGGTCCTGATGGATGTCAGCCAGCTTCTGGCCGCGGCACCGATCACCCGTGCGGCGATGACCGGGCTGTTCTTTCCCAAGGGGCACAAGTTCAAAGTCACCGCGAAGGGCGGTGATCGAAGCAAGGTCGTCGTGCAATGGCGCCTGATGGCGCCCTTCGCGATTCTGCTGGTGCTGACGATCGGCGGGCTGCTGCTGGGTCTGTTCGACGACAATTTCGCCTATTACGACGCCGGATCGGGCAAGCAGGTGATCCTGTTCTGGACCTTCTACAACGTGCTGGTCCTGTCGGTCACGATCATGGCCTGCATCGAGCTTCCGCGCCGCGAGCGGCACATGGACTTCAAGCCCGAGCGGGTCAGCGTCGGCATCGGCGCGCGGCGCGATCTGCGCACCGTCTGGCTGGCCAGCCTGACGCAGGAAAACCTGCGGCTGCGGGGCGCGCGCTACCAGATGGGCGACAGCGGCTTCGTCGAGATCCCCGGCGTCGGGCATGTCCGGGTGGCGGTGGAAACACTGACCAGCGACGGCGCCTGGTTCCGCATGCGTTTCGTCGAGGGCCAGCAGCAGGCCGTGATCCGCAAGCTCTATGCCGAGGGCGCCGCCCCCGGTGTCGGCCGGGTCAGCTTTTCCAGGCTTATCGACCAGGCGACGCGGCGGCTCAGCTTCGACCGATAGCCGACCGCCGGACATTCCCCGGCGAGGGCGTGCCGCGGGGCCGAGGGGCGCGCGCGGGCTTCATTCCCAGGGGCAGGGCCACGCCCGAAGATTGCCCGGCGGCCCCCTTGCCGCGGCGCGATCAGGGCCGGCCGGCCGCGCCCGCCGGCCCGGCCTCAGTGATCGGCGCGCAGGCGCGACAGTGCCGAAGACAGCTCGGCGCATTCGCGCGACCGCTGCCGCTCGGGCGGGAAAAGGTCCTCGCCCTCTGCGATGCGCGTCGCGACTTCGGTCAGCTGCCGGACCGGGCGGATGAAGGTGCGCACGAAAATCACCGTCGAAAGCGCCAGCACGATGAACAGCCCCAGAAGCAGCGTGGTGACGGAGGTGTCGAGCGCCTCGAGCGAGGGGTGAAGCTCGGCCTCGGGCAGGACCACGACGATCCGCCAGGGCAGGGTGGGCAGCGACTGGTTGCCGTCGCCGGGCGCAAGCGGCGCGATGAAGGCGCGCGCAACGGAACTGTCGCCGGCCACGAGCCCCGTCATCCCCGAGGAGGCGAGATGGGTGATATATCCGTTGAGCGCCGGCGCCGGTTTGCCGTCGGCCGCGGCGGAGAAGATCGTGCCGCCGTCGTCGTTCAGCACATAGGTATCGACCTGAAGTGCATGCGCCATCACAGCTATTTCCTTGCGCACCTTGTTGAAGCGCAGGATCATGCCCAGAACGCCCGATACGTTGCCGTTGGCGTCCCGAACCTGGGTTGAGAGATCCACCTGTTCGGTGCCGGCGGCCGGCGTCTTCGCCGCACCGGTGCCCGCCGCCGCGCCGGCGCCCGCCGCCGTACCGGTCGAGGCCGCATGGGCCGCCTCGGCGCCGGCGCCCGGCATGTCGGATCCCGTACCCGTCTCCGCTTCGGCGGTCCGGGCGTCCGTCTGCGCGATGCCGGTCGCATCGGCATAGAAGCCCAGAAGCCCGCGCTTGAACCACGTCTGGTCGCCTACATTCGCCGGCTCGGTGGTGCCGCCCTTGGGCGGCGAGGCGGACATCAGCACATTGCCCGACGGCGCGACATAGCCCATCCAGCCGATGTCGCGGTCGATCGCGACCGCGGTGTCGATCGCCTCGCGCGCGAGGGTCTTGCTCTGCTTGCCGACGACGCCGGAGATATCGCGCAGCGCGACCAGTTCGCGGCCGATGACGCCGTTGAT
>JASBUM010000351.1 GCA_030147905.1 Acidimangrovimonas sp. | reverse complement strand
GCATGCCGATGGTCAGGCCGACGAAGAAGACCTGAAGCAGTTGCTGAAGGAAGGGGCGCAGGTTGACGCGCAGTCCCTGGACATGGCCGCCGTGATCGGGTCCCGGCCCCGGCATGGTCGTTCTGGCAGCCGCGGCGGCGGCGGGGGGCCTCGATCGGGTCATTGCGGTTCCGGCTTCGTGGTGCGGTTTGCGGGTGATGCTTGATCCCCGCGTCAACTCTGCTATGATTCAATAAATCACTTGAATATTATTGTGATGGGGTCCGCCCGATGTCAAGCACCGCCAAATCCGCCCTGCTCGATGAATATGCGCTGATAGCCCGGGCGCTTGCCGCGCCGGCACGGCTGGTCATCCTCGAACAGCTTGCGCAAAGGCCGCTCAACGTCGATGCGCTGGCGCAACGCACCGGCCTGGCCCTGGCCAATTGTTCGCAGCATCTGCGCCAGCTTCACCGCGCCGGACTGGTGACCAGCCGACGGGCGGGCAAGGCCGTCGTCTACAGCCTGCGCGACGACGAGACGCTGAAGGCGATGGCGATCCTGCGGCGGCTGGCCGAACGCAACCGGGCCGAGGCCGAACGGATCCTGCGCGGCCTGATGGAGGGCGCCGATCCGCCCGAGCCGGTCGGGCGTGCCGAATTGCAGCGCAGGCTGGACGACGGCAGTGCGACGGTGCTCGACATGCGTCCGGCCGACGAATTCGCCGCGGCCCACATCCCCGGCGCGCGCAACGTGGCGCTCGCAGCACTCGGGGCGATGGCGCCCGCGCTGTCGCGGCAGGCGCGGCGGGGCCATGCGATCATAGCCTATTGCCGCGGTCCCTACTGCATCTATGCCGATCAGGCGGTGGCATTGTTGCGGCGCGCCGGCATCGATGCCGCCCGGCTGGATGGCGGCCTGCCCGAATGGCGCGCCGACGGCCGGCCGGTCGCAGGCGCGCAAAGCGAAGAGGCCGTCAGTCCCGGCACCTGACCCCGATTGCAGGCAGGTTCCCACCGCGTCAGCCCTTTGCAGTAAATGATGCCCGGGAGACCAGCGAAGGCTCGAAGTCCAATGCGCCCTTCGAACCCACCTCTCCGTCACGGTGCATAGGCCGCATATCGCATTCTCGGTGTAGGAGCGTTGGAAAGGACGACCCTGAGCCGCCCGTGGAAGCTGGCCTCGACGGCGACCGCGAGTTGCCGTTCGCACAAGGCGCAGCGATCCGAGACCGTGGATCCCTTCCCCGAGAGGCCTGTTGTCGCATGGCGGATAGCCGAGGATGTGGGGACGCGAGATGACTCGGGTTCAATCGAGGCTAATCGTGCACTCGACAGGATTCGTCTGATCCATCGCCGGAAGCTGACCTCACCGCCACCAGCATCCTGCGCCGGCCGCGCACCGCGCCGACGATGAGATAGATAGATCAGGCTGGGCTTGAGCATGACGATGCGCGCATCGCCCGTCATCAGCGCTACCCCGCCCGATCCCAGCACCAACCCGAGGCTGGGCCATTGCATCGTCTTGACCCGCCGCCCGCGCAGTTGCAGCCAGACGATCTGCGCCGCCCCCGGCACCATGCCCGAGACGATCGCCATCGGCATGTCATGGCTGGCCCGCAGTACCGCGAGAAAGAGGAAGGTCGATGCCAGACCGGACAGCAGGAGGCCGGCAGCGCGAAGGAAGGATCTCATCGGCAACGACCCCCGAGATCAGGTTTCCAGGAATGCACGCACGCGCGCCAGGGCGTCGGGCGCCCCGATCAGCCCGAGATGTCCGACACCGGGAAGGACCGCATAGCTGCCGTGCGGATTGGCGCCCGACAGCAGCGGCTTGAACTGCGCGGCATCGAAGGGCTCGTCCTCGGCCCCCGCCAGCAGCAGGAACGGCGGCAACTTCGCCACATCGGCCAGGTAATCGCTGCGCGGCGCGCAGGAGGTGTTCAGACGATAGCTGTAATGCGTCGTGGCCGTGTCACCGCGCGGGCCGTTCAGCAC
>JASBUM010000269.1 GCA_030147905.1 Acidimangrovimonas sp. | reverse complement strand
CGGCGCAAGCCGCGGCATCGGTGCCGCAGCCGCGCGGCTTTTCGCCGAGGCGGGCGCACGGGTGACGCTGATGGCCCGCAGCGCCGACGAAATCGGCGCGCTCGCGGCCGGGATCGGGGCGGCCGCCCGCGCCGAAAGCTGTGACGTGGCCAGCGCTGGCGCCCTTGCCGGGGCGATCGGCGCGGCCGAAGCGGCCTTCGGACCGACCGATGTACTGATCAACAATGCCGGCGTGATCGACCCCATCGCCCATCTCGCCAAGGTTGATCCCGAAGCCTGGGCCCGCAACATCGACATCAACCTCAAGGGCGTGTTCAACGGGATGCGCGCGGTGCTCGGTGCGATGATGAGCCGACGCGCCGGCACGATCGTCACCGTCAGTTCCGGCGCCGCGCATCACCCGCTGGAAGGCTGGAGCAGCTATTGCGCCGCCAAGGCCGGCGCCGCGATGCTGACCCGTGTTGCCCATCTGGAAGCCGGCCCGACCGGTGTGCGGGTGATGGGGCTGTCGCCGGGAACGGTCGCCACCGACATGCAGGTCAGGATTCGCGCCAGCGGCATCAATCCGGTGAGCCGCCTTCAGCCTGACGACCACATTCCCGCCGAATGGACGGCGCGCGCGCTGTTGTGGATGTGCGGCGCGGCGGCCGACCCATGGCTTGGCGAGGAGATCCAGCTGCGCGACGAGGAGATGCGCCGCCGGATCGGCCTGATCGAATGATCCGGCTCGACGGTGCCGAGGACGGACTTGCCATCGTCACCCTCAATCGGGCGGAGAAGGCCAACGCGCTGAACCGCGCGATGCTGGAGCAGCTTCTCGCCACGATCGCGGAACTGGCCGCCCGCCCGCCCCGTGCGCTCGTCCTGACCGGCGCCGGGCAGACATTCTCGGCCGGGGCGGATCTGGACGAGGCTCGTTCCGGCCTGGCGCGCGCGCCGCTGTGGGAGCAGCTCTCGGCAGCCATAGCGGCACTGCCGTCGCTGACCGTGGCGGCGCTCAACGGTACGGTGGCAGGCGGCGCGATGGGCATGATCCTGGCCTGCGATCTGCGCATCGCGGTGCCGCAGGCGCGGTTCTTCTATCCGGTGATGCGGCTGGGTTTCATGCCCCAGCCATCGGACCCGGCGCGGCTGACCGCATTGGTCGGCCCGGCGCGGGCCAAGATGATGCTGATGGCCGGATGGAAGGCGCAGGCCGACGAGGCGCTTGCCTGGGGGCTGGTCGATCGCATCGTCCCGCGTGACATGCTCGGGACCGAGGCGCGGGCGATCTGCGCCGATGCGATGGGCGCGGCCGACGATCACCTGCGCGCGATCAAGGGCCTGTGGGCTTGAGCGAGCGGGACCCCCCCCGCGGTTTCGGCCCGGCGGAGGCGGAAGAGACCGCCGAGGCCCTTGTGATCGGCGGCGGTCCGGCCGGGCTCATGGCCGCCCAGGCGTTGCAGGATGCCGGTTGCCGGGTGATCGTGGCCGAGGCCCGGCCGAGCCTCGGGCGCAAGCTGCTGATGGCCGGCAAGTCGGGGCTCAACCTTACCAAGCGCGAATCGCCCGAGCGCTTTTTGAATGCCTTCGGCGCGGCGGCGCCCCACATGGCGCCGATGCTGTCGGCCTTCGGACCCGAAGCCGTCTGGCAATGGGCCGTGACGCTGGGGGCTGCGCCCTTCGCGGGTTCGACCGGGCGGGTCTTTCCGGCGGCGATGAAGGCCTCGCCCCTGCTGCGCGCATGGCTGGGTCTTCTTGCCCGACGGGGCGCCGATCTTCGGGCGGGATGGCGCTGGCAGGGCTTCGCCCCGGCAGGTTCGGATGCCGGCAGCCCGCAGGCGCAAGGCGCAGGCGCAACCGGCGCGGATGCCGCCGCCGGACAGGCGGCCGCTGCGCCCGGGGTTGCATGTTTCGCTACGCCCGGCGGCCCGCGACGCATCCGGGCCAAGGCCATCGTGCTGGCGCTTGGCGGTGCAAGCTGGCCGCGGCTCGGCTCGGACGGCGCATGGGCCGATCTGCTCGCGGGGCAGGGCGTCGCGCTGACACCCTTCGCGCCCGCCAACATGGGGTTCTCGATCGACTGGTCGGAACGGATGGCGCGGCATTTCGGCCAGCCGGTCAAGGGATGCCTGCTGCGCGCGGGCGAACGGGAGAGCCGCGGCGAATTCGTCATTTCCGCGCGCGGCATCGAGGGCGGCGGCATCTACGCGCTGGCCGATGTGCTTAGGGACGGAAGGGTGCCGCTCGTCCTCGATCTCTGCCCCGACCGCGACCACGCCGCGCTTGCCGCGCGCCTTGCGCGCAACCCCCGCGAAAGCCTTTCGAACCGCCTGCGCAAAGGGGCCCGGCTGAACCCCGCGGCGATCGCCCTGCTCAACGAATGGGGCCGCCCACTGCCGGACGCGCCCGAGACGCTTGCGGCGCGGATCAAGGCACTGGCAGTTCCGCTAGGCCCGGCGCGGCCGCTGGCGGAGGCCATTTCCACCGCCGGAGGCATCACCTGGGACGGGCTGGATGGCTCGCTGCAGCTGCGGATGCTTCCCGGTGTCTTCGCGGCCGGCGAGATGCTTGACTGGGAGGCGCCGACGGGCGGCTACCTGCTGACCGGATGCCTGGCGACCGGCGCCTGGGCCGGATCAGCGGCGGCGCGCCTCATCAAGCGCGAGCCAGCGGCGCGCGGATCGGCCGGAGGCCCGGGCCGAGGCGCCCGGCCATGACCCTGGCGCGCCGGACCAGTCCGCGCGATCAGCGCGACAGGGCGCGTTGCAGCGCCGGCCTCTTTCGCATCCGTTCGAGATATTCGCTGAACCGGCGCTGAGTGATCGGGAACCGCGCCGACAGCGCCCAGATCCCGCAATGGGTCAGGATGATGTCGGGCACCGTCATCGCCGCGCCCATCAGGAACGGCCCCTCCGAGAAGCGTTCGACCAGCACACGCTGGCTACGCTCGAATTCCCATTTCAGCGAATCCTTGATCGCGCCCAGGCGCAGCTCTTCGGGAAGGACGAAACTGTGTCGCGCCGCCATCCACAGCGCGGCGTCGAACTCATCCAGAAGAAATTGCGTCAGACTGTCCTGGCGCGCGCGCGCAAGGGTTCCCGCCTGATGGGTCAGCGCGCCATGCTTGTCGGCCAGATACTGGATGATCGCGGTCGAATCGGTGATCGGCGTGCCCTCGTCGATCAGGACGGGAACCTTGCCGGAAGGGTTGAAGGCGACGACACCATCGGAACGGGGCGCGGCGGCGATATGTTCATAGGGCTGACCGAGTTCCTCTAGCATCCACAGAACCCGCGCCGCCCTGCTCGTCGGCGTGCCGATCACGGTATAGCCGCTGTGGCTCATCGTTCCTCCTAGCGCCGGGCGAGCATCGCCAGGCGGATCAGCGTTCGTTCCATCAAGGCCATTTGCGGCGCGACCTGCCCCGAACGCAATGACAGATCGCAGTCCACCAGCAGCTGCACCGCAGTTTCCAGCCGCCGGCGCCCCAAGGCCCCCGCTTGCCGGGCCATTGCGTCGCGCCTCGGCCCGAAGACCGGAGGCCGCAGCCGCGCCAGACCCGCCCCCACCCCGCCGGGATCCGAAGCGGCGGTCAGAAGCGCCCGGAAATGGCGCGCGGCCGCGATGCACAGGGTCACCGGATTGACCCCCTGTGCCGTCAGCCGCGCCAGCGCCGGGCCGATTCGTTCGTGCCCGCCCTCGGCCACCGCGTTCAGCAGATCGTCAATCCGTGCCTCGGTCGACTGCGGCGCCAGCATGGCAAGCTCGGCCGTGGTCAGCGGCGTCTCGTCGCCCCATTTGTAGAGGCCCACCTTGTCGATCGTCTGCCGCAGATCACCGGGGTCGAGTGCGCGCGACAGCGCGGTGATCGCGGCCATGGCCTCGCCGTCGAGCCGGCCAAGACCCGCGCGGTTCAGCATCTGCTCGATCTCGTCGCGCCCCGGCGGGTCGTCGTAGATCGCCACCGAGAGGCAGCGCCGGTCGCCCTCGAAGAACTTGCGAAGCGCCGCGCGCGCCGGCAGCTGGCCAGCGGTGACCACCACCACCGCATCGCCCTCGGCCCAGTCGGTCAGGGCGGCGCGGATGGCATCGGCCTGCGAATCCGCCGCATCCTCGACCAGCACCACCCGCGGCCCTTCGAAGAAGCCGCGCGCCCGCATCGCGTCGGCAAGCGCGGCCGGGTCCTTGCGCAGATCCGAGGCGGCGATCCGGGTCACGCGCATCTCGCTCTCGCCGGCCGGACCGGCCAGCGCCGCGACCACCTCCTGCCGGCGCAGGGCGACCCGCATCGCATCGGAACCGTGGATCAGAAGCCCGGGACAATCGGGGGCGGGGCGCGCGCAGAACCGGCCAAGCTCGGCGCCCGACAGTTTCATGGCAACCCGCCCGCCGCATCCGCGATCAGCCGGGTCACGATCTGGTCGGCCAGGATGCGCATCAGCCGCGCGCGCGCGGCACTTTCGTCGGTCAGGGTGCTGACGGTGCTGCCCGCGGCGGAATAGGATGTGAAGCTGTCCACCTTGCCGCTTGCCGCGACCTTGCCGCCGGCGATGTCGCGCAGGGTGAACGCGACCGAGCCGACGACGTCGTAGCGCGTGATCGCGTTCGAGGTGGTGATGCCCACGCCGGCGTCATGGGTCTGGATCGTATAGTCCAGCCGATAGCGGGGATCGCGCGTCCGGCCCAGCCGCTCCTCAAGCCGCGCGACCAGATCGAAGCCCAGCCGATCGTGCGGCGGGGCGAATTCGATCCGCCCGCGCAATACGTCCGCCGGCCCCCCCGGACCATAGGCCGGACGGAAGCCGCAGGCCCCCAGCGGCAGCGCCAGGGCGACGGTCAGGAAGCGGCGGCGATCAAATGACGACATTGACGATCCGGCCCGGAACAACGATCAGCTTCTTCGGGCTGGCCCCGGCCAGCGCCTTGACGACAGTGTCGTCCGCCAGGACGCGCTTTTCAACCGCGGCCTTGTCCAGATCCTTGGGCACCGTGATCTCGGATCGCCGCTTGCCGTTGATCTGGATCGGCAGGGTGATCTCGTCCTCGACCAGCATCGCCGGATCGGCCCTGGGCCAGGACGCCTGCGCGACCAGCCCCGTGCCGCCCAGCAGATGCCAGATCTCTTCGGCCAGATGCGGGGTCATCGGGCTCATCAACCGGGCCATGCATTGCATCGCCTCGCGTTTGGCCCCGGCCGAGGCGTCCGAACGTTGAACGGCATTGGCGAAGGCGTAAAGCGCGGCCACCGATTTGTTGAAGGCGAAACCCTCGATCCCGTCGGTGACATCCTGGATGGCGCGATGCATGGCGCGCAGCAGCGCCGCGTCATGGGCACGATCGCCGGCGCCGCGGCTGTCGACCTCGACCGCCAGGCGCCAGACCCGGCCCAGATGCTTGAACGCCGCCTCGGCGCCCGACGCCGTCCATTCGACATCGCGCTCGGGCGGGCTGTCGGACATCACGAACCAGCGCGCGGTATCGGCGCCGAACGCCTCGATGATCGAGACCGGATCGACCACGTTCTTCTTCGATTTCGACATCTTGGCCGAGGGGATGATCTCCACCGGCTCGCCGGTGGCACGCAGCGTGCCCGCCTCGCGATCGACGGATTCGGGCAGGTGATAGACCGGCCGGCCGCGGGCGTCGCGGGTCAGATAGATCTCATGCGTGACCATGCCCTGAGTGAAGAGCGCGTCGAACGGCTCGATCGCGGCGGCGGGCAGATGGCCGGTTTCACGCATCGCCCGGGCAAAGAATCGCGAATAGAGAAGATGCAGGATCGCATGTTCGATACCGCCGATATATTGATCGACATTCATCCAGTAATCGACATCCTCGGCCACCGTCGGCGTGGTGGCGCGCGGCGCGGTGAAACGGGCGTAATACCATGACGAATCGACGAAAGTATCCATCGTGTCGGTCTCGCGACGCGCGGGCGCGCCGCATTCGGGGCAGGCGCAATCGCGCCAGTTCGGGTGACGGTCGAGCGGATTGCCCGGACGGTCGAAGCTGACGTCATCGGGCAGGCGGACGGGCAGGTTTTCCTTCTTCTCGGGCACCACGCCGCAGCTTTCGCAATGCACCACCGGAATCGGGCAGCCCCAGTAGCGCTGCCGCGAGATGCCCCAGTCGCGCAGGCGGAACCGGGTCTGGGCGGTGCCCAGGCCGCGCGCCTCCATCCAGTCGATCGTGGTCTCGATGCCTTGGTCGCTGCTGGCACGGGTGAGGCCGGCGAAATGGTCGATGTAATCGACGGGCTCGGATTTCGGCGGCACCAGGGCCTCGGCGCCCACGGGTTCGGGGCGCCCGGGCAGATGGAAGGCGTTTTCGACCGGCAGATCGTATTTGCGCGCGAAATCGAGGTCGCGCTGGTCATGCGCGGGGCAGCCGAAGACCGCGCCGGTGCCGTAATCCATCAGGACGAAATTGCCGATCCACACCGGCAATTCGCGCTCGGGCCAGATCGGGTGGCGGACCCGCAATCCGGTGTCGAGGCCGCGCTTTTCGGCCTTTTCAAGCGCCTCTTCCGAGGTGCCGATGCGCCGGCATTCGGCGTTGAAGGCGGCGATTTCGGGGTTTTCCGCCTCGAGCGCACGGGAAAGCGGATGATCGGGCGAGATCGCAAGGAACGACGCGCCGCGCAGCGTGTCGGGCCGGGTCGAGTAACAGGCCACCGCCCTGTGGTCGTGCACCGGCGCGGTCAGGGCAAAGGGGATCTCGATCCCGCGCGAACGGCCGATCCAGTTGGCCTGCATCACCCGCACCTTCTCGGGCCAGCCCGACAGGCGATCGAGCGCATCGAGCAATTCGCCGGCGTAATCGGAGATCCTGAAGAACCATTGGGTCAGTTCGCGCCGCTCGACCGGCGCGCCCGAACGCCAGCCCTTGCCGTCGATGACCTGTTCATTGGCCAGAACGGTCATGTCGACCGGATCCCAGTTGACCACCGCATTCTTGCGGTAGACCAGGCCCTTTTCCATCATGTCGATGAACATCGCCTGCTGCTGGCCGTAATATTCGGGATCGCAGGTGGCGAATTCCCGGCTCCAGTCGATCGACAGGCCCAGTGGCTTCATCTGGGCACGCATCTCGGCGATGTTGCGATAGGTCCAGTCCTTGGGATGGCCGCCCTGCTCCCTCGCCGCGTTCTCGGCCGGCATGCCGAAGGCGTCCCAGCCCATCGGATGCAGCACCGAGAAGCCGCAGGAGGATTTGTAGCGCGCCACCACGTCGCCCATGGTGTAGTTGCGCACATGACCCATGTGGATGCGGCCCGACGGATAGGGAAACATCTCGAGCACGTAATATTTCGGCCGCGCCGGGTCGCGGCGCGCGGTGAAGACACCGGCCTTGTCCCAGGCCTCTTGCCATTTCGGCTCGGTAGCGGCGGGGTCGTAGCGCGACATGAGGGGCCCTTTCCTGCACAGGATGTGCAGGCCGTTATACAAATGCCCCGGCGAAGGTCTAGGCCCCGGTCGCAGGAGGCGCGCAATCCGCGCGCGCGCAGACGCAGCGTTGCCGTTCAGCGCTTGGTGTCGGCAATCCGCAATTCGCGCGCACGCGTCAGGATCGCGTCTTCGACCGCGCGGACGGTGGCGGGCGCGACCGGCCCGGAACGGGTCTGCAGCGCGAGATTGAGCGAGCGCGCGTCAAGCGCGGGATCCTGGACGTAGATCGTCGCGCGATAGGCCTGCCCGCCACCCGGCGGACGGCCATAGCCGGTGACGATGACGCCGGTGAAGGGATCGACCGATTCCACCGGCAGAAAGCTGAGCACGTTGAGCGCGGCATTCCAGATGTACTTGTTGACCCGTACCGAGGTATTCACATCGGCCGAGCTGCGGAACAGGTCGCCCAGCGTGCCGCGCGGCCGCGCCGCCGGGCCGCCACGCAGGCCCGTGTCGCTGGGGGCACTGATGCCGGGCGCGCCCTTGTTGGGGTTGGTCGCGCCGCTGCAACCGGCCAGACCCAGGGCCGTCGCCGCGACAAGACCCGCACGGATTATGCCTTTGATGCCCATCACCGCCCCCTGCGTTCCGTTTCGGCCTGTCTAGCCGAGCGATCCGCGTCAAACAAGGGCCAAGCGCTGCGGGCAGGCTTTGCGCCACCCGCCGGCCACTGTGGCAAAGCTGCACCAGCAAACGCGACAATCCCGGCGGCGGGCGCGATCGCCTTGCAATACGACCAAGGTTCGGGGGAAATAGGGCCATACCCAATTTGGACGATCCCGAGTTGGGCCGCACCTATGAGACAACGAGGGAAACCGAGATGAAAAAGCTTCTGATCGCTTCGACCGCCCTGGTCCTGGTCGCAGGCGCCGCGTCGGCCGATG
>JASBUM010000325.1 GCA_030147905.1 Acidimangrovimonas sp. | reverse complement strand
CTGGCGGGAACGGCGGCCGAGGGCGCGACGCTGCGGCTCTATCTCGAACGCCACGAAACCGCCCCCGAACGGCTCGGACTCGATCCGCAGGAAGCGCTCGCGCCGCTCATGCGGGTGGCGCATGATCTGGCCGGGATCCGCGCCCAGATCGGCCGCGACCGGCCCAACATGGTGGTCTGAACGCCCTCGACCCGTCTCAGCAAACCGGTCCGCGTCCCGCGTCCCCGGGTCTGTGCCCGCAATCCGTGCCCGCAATCCGTGCCGG
The DNA here is from genome assembly GCA_030147905.1 of Acidimangrovimonas sp. The sequence continues at coordinate 2,566 of JASBUM010000325.1, read as the reverse complement.
TGACGCAGCAATATGCGGTGCTTGCGCGAACGTGCAAGGTTCGCGCTGCCGCCATTGCGGTGACGGCCGCCGACGGCGGCCGATCGGGACGGCGGCCGACCGGCCTGTGATCTGCTGTCAATCGGGGCGCGCGGCGCGCACACCTTCTTCGTGCCCGCTGTCTTCCCCGGCGCGGAGGCGCGCGGCGGCGGCCTTGCGCTGGCGGGAAAGCGCATCCAGATAGGCCCGCAACGCCTCGGGCGCGGGCGGTGCCGGCATCAGTCCGACCGTCTGGGCGGCGCAGGCGCGGCGCATGCCCCGGCCGGGTTCGGTGGCCAGGACGCGCGCCGGAATCGGCCCGTGGCGACGGCGGAGCCGGGCGATGGCGCCCAGTGCGCCGGCCTCGGCCCCAGACGCTGCCGCGGCGAGGATCGCATCGGGCAGGACACCGATCTCGGCCAGGAGCGCAAGGGCCGCCTCGCCCCCGGCGGCGTCGATCGTCGCCATGCCCCAGTCTTCGATCCGCGTGGTCAATGCCTCGCGTGCCTCGGCATCGGCGTCGATGACCAGAACCAGAAGCCCGGTCGCATCCGGCATGTCCTGCTACGCCGCGAGCGCTTCGGCGCCATCCGTCGCGGCCGGCACGGACGGGGGCGGCGCACCCCGGCCGGGGACGATGTCCTGCGCGTCCCGGTCCGGGACGATGTCCTGTGCGTCCCGGCCGGGGACGACGTCCTGCGCAGCCCGCCCGGCGGCGCCGGCGTCGTCGCCGGTTCCGCGCGGGAGGTCGATGGCTTCTTCTGCTGTTCGGTGCGGGCGGGCATCCTCGGCCAGCCTTGCGGCATAGGCCAGATGCTCCGGCATCATGGTCGCCTCGGACGGCGCGACGGGAAAGCCGCCGGCGGTGGCAGGCCGGCCAAGGGTCCGGCGGGCGCCCTTGCCGGCCCGCGGCGGCGGCGCCAGGTCGAGCCCGAGCGTGAAGCGCGAGCCGCGCCCCGGCAGCGAGCGCAGGGCGAGCCGGTGGCCCAGCAGGGCGCTTGCGCGTTCGACGATGGCAAGGCCCAGCCCCATGCCCTCGGCCGCCGAGGCCCGCGCATTCAGGCGATGGAACTCCTTGAAGACGTTCTTCTGTTCGCTTTCGGGAATCCCGGGGCCGCTGTCCCAGATCTCGATCTGCACGGTTTCGCCCCGTCGCCGCACACCCAGAAGCACCCGGCCGCGTTCGGTGTAGCGCAGCGCATTTCCGATCAGATTCTGCAGGATGCGGCGCAGATAGGTCGGATCGCTGGCGACCTGCGCCTGCAGCGGCCGGATGGTCAGGCGCAGGCCCTTGGCGTCGGCCACGGGGGCGAATTCATCGGCCAGTTGTCGCAGCAGCGCCGCGAGGTCCACGCGGGCTATGGTGACCGGCGCGCGCCCGCTCTCGAGGCGCGAGATGTCGAGCAGGGCCTCGAGGATCTGGCCGACGCTGCCCAGGGCGTTCTGCGCCTTGTACAGGCTCTGGCGCGTGGCCTCGCCAAGCGCGGGATCGTCGGCGGCGGCGGCGACGAAGAGGCGCGCGGCCGAGAGCGGTTGCTGCAGGTCGTGGCTGGCTGCGGCGACGAAGCGGGTGCGCGCGGCGCTGGCGCGTTCGGCCCGGGCAAGCGCGTCCTCCAGCTCGAGCGTGCGGGCCGCCATCCGCGCCTCGAGCGATTCCTTGGCCGCCGTCATAACGCGCGCGGCGTGCCGCTCTTCGGTGACATCGCGCAGCGAGAGGACGAAGCCCTCGCCCGGCATGTCGCGCGCCGACGCCTGCAAGGTCATCTCGCCGGGGCGGATCAGGTCGAAGGTCAGCGGCGGACGAGGCGGCATGCAGGCCAGCCATTCGGCCAGCATCTGTGCCGTGCCGGGATCGCCGAAGCGCGGCGCACCGGGGAAGCCGTCGAGCAGATCGGTCAGCTCCGCGCCGGGCTGGAGCCCTGCATTCGGCAGGCCCAGAAGCAGCCCGAGGTGCCGGTTCCATCCGGCCAGCCGGGCCTCGGCGTCGAAGATGCCGACGCCCTGGTCGATATGCTCCAGCGTTGCGCGGATCATCCGCGCCTGGTCATCGAGAAGGCGGCTGCGTTCGAACCGCTCGGCCCGGATGATGGCGGTGATCTCGGTCTGGATGATGACGGTGCCGCCGTCGCTGGTCCGCCGCCCCGAGACCTGCAGCCAGCGATCGCCGGCCAGTTCCACGTTGAAGCTGGCCTGTCCCTCGCGGTGGCGGGCCAGGCGATATTCGGACCAGTCGCTCGGGCGCGTGCCGGCCGGAAGCTTCAGCACCGGGGACCGGCTGGCCTGCGCGATATAGGATTCGAGCGGCATTCCCGGGACCAGCATGCCGCTGAGATCGGGAAACAGCCGGGCGAACCGGCTATTGCACAGGACCAGCCTGTCGTCGCGGTCGAAGAGGGCAAAGCCCTCGGGCACCGCCTCGATCGCGTCGGTGAGGTTGGCGCGGGCGGCATCGGCGGCGAGCGTGGCGGCCTCGAGATCGCGGTTGGTCGCGTTCAGCAGGCCGAGGGTCGATTCGAGATCGCGCGTGCGATTGCGGGCCTGGTCTTCC
>JASBUM010000323.1 GCA_030147905.1 Acidimangrovimonas sp. | reverse complement strand
GCGGTAGTCGAAGAGAATGCCGCGCAGCGTCACGTTCTCGGCGGCGCGCAATTTCAGCCCGCTCAGACGCGCCGGATGCGCGGGATCGGCCGACCGCAGCGTGAGCGGCCCGGCAAAGGCCGGGCCCGCGCCCGATCCGGGCCCGAGCCTGAGCGTGCCGTAATCGCCGGGCTTGAGCGTGACGACACCCCCGTCCTGCATGTTGGCCAGCGCCGCCCGAAGTGCGGCGGGGCCGGAGACGATGACCTCGGGACCCGATTGCGCGACCGACGGCGCAACCCGGACGGTGCCTTCCTGCGCGGCCGGGACAGGCATTGCGGATGCTGCAAGAAAAAGGAAGGGAAGGATCAGTAATCTTTCGGTAAGTCTTTTGGTCATGCCAGAATTGATCCGGATAGACAGATGGCGCTTCTTGGTCGAGATTGGACCGCAAACCGGGCTGTGCCAAATCCTTTTTCTCCCTATTGTGGATAATATGGCATCCGGGGTGGCTATCGGGGCGCAGTGCGACGGCAGATGGAAACGCAATCGGGAATCCACAAGGCGCGCCGCCGCGGGCTCAATCGTCTGGGATGGCTCCGGCGTGCGCTTCTTTCGATGCGGCTCGCCTATTTGCGTCGAATCTGGGGAATGGATATCCACCCCACGGCGATCCTGTCGTTGTCGGCGCGCCTCGACCGGACCTTTCCCATCGGCGTGCATGTCGGCGCCCATTCCTATGTCGCGTTCGAGGCACGCATTCTGGCCCATGACCGCACGCGCGGGCTCTATCTCCACACCCGGGTCGGGCGGAACTGCTTCATCGGCGGACGCAGCATGATCCTGCCGGGCGTCGAGATCGGTGATGGCTCGATCGTCGGCGCGGGCGCGGTGGTCACCCGTTCCGTTCCGCCACGCTCGCTGGTGGCGGGCAATCCGGCGCGCATCATCCGCAGCGATATCGAGGTCACGCGCTACGGCCGGCTGACCCATGCCGACGCGACCGAAAGCGCGCTGGCACGAAAGGGCCTGACCTGAGCGGAGCAATGCGGGCGCGCAACCCTCCGGCGGCGGATGCCGCAGCGAAGGGCCGGCATCGTTCGCCGCACCGCGTCGAGCGGCAACGGCCGCGCGCGCCGTGTTAATCGCTGAATTCCGGTTTCGCCCCGCCCCCGCGATCTCGCGGGAAGCGATCGGACGCTGACGCGTGGCGGCGAGGCTCGGGCATCCGGCTGCGGTCCGGCCGCGCAGAAAAGAGGGAACGCATATGTTGATGACGATCGGAATCGGCCTGGGCAATCCGGCCGCATGGCTTGCACGCCGCCTTCCGGTGCAGGCGGTGAATGCCGATGGATGGAGCGTTCGCTACACCGCGCCACCGCCGGCCTTCGATCCGGTGAACGCGCCCGAGACCCTGAATCTGAAACGACCCGGTTTCGATGCCGGCGGCCAGCCCGTGCTGCGCAACGAGACCCTGACGCTGATGGCGCGGGTGCGCCGGCCCTATCCCGATCAGGCGACGCTTGATCCCGACCGCGTCTCGCTTTCGGATTTCGTCGATGCCGATGACATCGTCGAGGGGGTCGCCAACAATTCGACCCTGGCGCCGCCGCTGCCGGTGGCCTGCTGGATGACGCCGGATCTGACCCACGCGCGCGGCCCGGTCTTCACCGCCCGCCTTGCCGTGGCCCATGCCCACGCCAGGGCGGGGCGACCCGTGGCGGCGGTCAGGTTCATCGCCAGCGACGGTGTCGCCACTGTCGAGCACTGGGCCTCCACCATGTCCACGGCGGCGTTCGGCTCAGGGCTTCAGGCCCCGTTCTTCGAGGCGGCTATCGATCTGTCGCTGCTTGCCGACGGCGCGCTGTGCACGCTCGATGCCGAGATCTATCCTTGGGTCGGCCGTCCGTTCCGCATCGCACTCGACGGCGACGCCTATCCAAGCTCGAACCTGACGGTGCTGAAATTCCTCAATGATCGAAGCGGTGCTTTCGGTACCGCCTACGCCTATGTCGACGCGGTGGCGGGAAGCGATGTGGCGGGCGTGGTCTCGGTGCAGTCCGCGACCGCCGCGGCCACGCCCTTCGCCACGGTTGCCGCCGCTGCGACGGCGATCCAGGCCCATAACGCGGCAAATTTCGGCCGCAACGATACCGCAGGCGGCATCATCCGGCTGAACGCCGGTAGCCATGCGCATGCGAATTTCTCGGCGGCCGCGTCGGGCATGGTGCCGCTGGTGATCGAGGCCGCCGACCCGACGGCCCGCGCGACGACGGTCTATACCGATGCCGGCGCCAGCGTCTCTGCCGGGTGCCCGGCGAAGATTCTGTTTCGCGATCTGACGCTGCGCAAGACGGGCGCGTCGGTGATCTTTCTCGACAACGGCGCGACGCTGGCCACGCTGGAACGCATGATGGTGCTGGAACGGGTGAGCGTGGACCGCAACGCGACCTCCGGCTATGCCGCCTGGATCTACCGTGTCGGGCGGCTTTTCCTCAACGAGGTGGATGGCGACGCGGACGGCCTTTTCGCCATGTTCAACGGCAACGCCTGCAAGCAGATCAACGCCGTCGGCTGCTCGGGGCCATGGGGTAGCGACGTGATCTTCAACGCGGTGGCCTGCCGGCTGCACGGGATGAAGCGCGTCAACGGCTTCGCCAATATCGAGCAAGGCCGCGGCCAGCTCTTCAGTCACTGCCATCTGACGGCGAAGGTGGACGGCAGGCAGACCTTCGATATCGCGGGTGCACCGGTCGGGGCGCGGGGGTTGGCGGTCGTGGGGTCAGTGATGGAACAGGCCGGCGGCGCCACCGGCGCGGCGGTGCGCATCGCGGCCGACAACGACCTGCACCCGGTTCAGAACGTGCTGTTTCAAGCGAATACCGTCGTCGGGTCGCGGACCAACTGGCTTTATCAGGACAGCGGCTCGACGACGATCGCGAAGCGCGGGGCGATGCGCTTCACCATCAACCGCCTGCGCAACACCAAGACCGATGTCTTCGGACAGAACGCGGCGCTGGTCGGCAACTGGCCCGCCGCCTACAACGTCGGTGCGCGCGCAAACGTCGCGATAGAGGGCGACAATCTCGGCCCCGGCACGTCGGTGCCCGGCCCCGGCGAATGGATCGGCGAGGTCGCGGCGCTGGGCGATCTTTACGGCAGCGCGGCCGCGCCTGTCGTCTGCGATTTCGCACGTGACGCCAGCGCGACCGGGACGATGGCGGGCGGCGGAGACTACACGCCCGGCCCGGCCAATGTCCTGCCGGCGATCCCCCCGGGCATGGCGCCCTATCCGATCGACATGCTGGGCCGTGCGATCAGGGATGACGGGTTCGGTCTGGTCGGCGCATTGCAGCCGGTGTGACGCCGCGTGACGGGGCGCGCGCGCCGATCCCCGGCGCCTCGGCGCGCGGTCCCCGGTGCTTCGGTGTCGGCCGCGGCTGCCGCAGGCGCAGGGCGGGGCGCTCCACCAGGTGCCAGGACAGAACCGCCGCCAGCAACGTCGCCGGCAGCGCCAGCGCGATATTGGCCGCCGGTGTCATCGGCCCCCAGGCCCAGACGGCCAGGCCCTGTAGCGGGAAGGCGTAGATATACAAGCCGTATGAATAATCGCCCAGCCGGTTGAAGCCCAGGATGCGCCCCCGCGGCAGATAGGCGGCGCAGAGCGCGGCATAGACTACCGCGAGTGCCATCATCGGCGCCTGCAGTGGCCCGTCCCAGGCAATCCAGGCCGCGCCGAGGACCACGCCGAGCCTGACCGGGCCGAGCACGATCCGATGCCGCCA
>JASBUM010000322.1 GCA_030147905.1 Acidimangrovimonas sp. | reverse complement strand
GCGCGCAGATCGGGGCGCGGGCGTTGGGCGCGGATCAGCGCCAGCGTGCAGGCCAGCGACAGGGGCGCGCCGCGCCGGATGGCGTCCAAGGCGCGGGACGCGAAATCGCCTGCCCGAGCCGCCAGCGCGGCGCCGATCCCGGCAATATCGGGCGCGGCGAAAGCGGCGTCTATGGTTTCGCGATGGTCAAGCAGCGGCGTCGCCGGCGGGGCGATGCTGGCGGCCGCGATGACGGCGGGGTCGCCGTCCCGCTCCAGCGCCGCGATGAGGGTGGGCCATTCGGCCTCGGGGATGAAATGATCGGCGAAACCGGCCGCGATCGCCTCGCCCGGCCCCATTCGGGCGCCGGTCAGGCCGAAATATTCGCCGAAGCGGCCCGGCGCACGGGCCAGAAGATAGGTGCCGCCGACATCGGGGATGAGGCCGATCGCGCATTCGGGCATTGCGATTTGGGTGCTCTCGCCCACCACCCGGGGCCGGCCGTGGCAGCCAAGGCCCACGCCGCCGCCCATGGTGAACCCCCGCATCAGGCTGACCACCGGCTTCGGGTAGGCGCCGAGCCGCGCGTTCATGCGGTATTCGGCGCGCCAGAAATGGCGGGCGGGCTCGAACGTGCCGCGGCTTGCCTCGGCGTGGATCCGGGCGATGTCGCCGCCGGCGCAAAAGGCGCGCGCGCCCTCGGCGTCGATTGCAACCACCGCCACCGAAGGATCCTCGGCCCAGGCCACCAGCGCGCGATCGATGGCGAAGCACATATCCGGGCTCAGCGCGTTGAGCGCCTGCGGCCGGGTCAGGGTGATGCGTCCGGCGCGGCCGCGCTTGCGGATGGCAACATCGGCCATCAGCCGCGCTCCGCCAAAAGCGCGCGGGCGATGATCATGCGCATGATCTCGTTGGTGCCCTCGAGGATCTGATGGACCCGCAGATCGCGCAGGATCTTCTCGATCCCGGCATCGGCGAGATAGCCGTAGCCGCCGTGAAGTTGCAGGCAGGAATTCGCGACATCAAAGCCCGCATCGGTGACGTACATCTTCGCCATGGCGCAGAATTTCGGCGCATCCGCATCACCACGGTCAAGCTTCCATGCGGCGTGGCGCAGGAAGCTGCGGGCGCTTTGCAGCTTGACCTCGAGTTCGGCGAGCCGGAATTGCAGCGCCTGGAAGCGGTCGAGGGTCTGACCGAAGGCCTGGCGTTCGCCCATGTAGCGCAGCGTCGCGTCGAAAGCGGCCTGCGCGCCGCCAAGCGAACAGGCCGCGATGTTGAGCCGCCCGCCGTCGAGCCCGGCCATGGCATAGCTGAAACCGCGCCCCTCCTCGCCCAGCAGATTGTCCGCCGGCACCGCGCAGGCGTCGAGCTGGACCTGCCGGGTGGGCGAGGCACGCCAGCCCATCTTGTCCTCGAGCCCGCCGAAGGAAAGGCCGCGGCTGCCGTCCTCGACCACGAAGGCCGAGATCCCGCGCGGGCTGTCGTCGCCGGTCCGGGCCATCACGATATAGGCATCCGAATAGCCACCGCCCGAGATGAACGCCTTGGTCCCGGTCAGGCGATAGCCCTCGTTGGTCTTCTCGGCGCGGGTGCGCAAGGCGGCGGCATCCGAGCCCGAGCCCGGCTCGGTCAGACAATAGGACAGGATGGTTTCCATCCGCGCCGCGCCGGGCAGGATCCGGCCGCGCAGATCGTCGCTGCCGAATTTGTCGATCATCGCCGCACACATGTTGTGGATCGACAGAAAGGCGCTGGTGGTCGGACAGGCCATGGCGAGCGCTTCAAAGACCAATGTGGCGTCGAGCCGCGAAAGCCCGGCACCGCCCATCTCTTCGGGCAGGTAAAGCCCGCCGAGGCCCAGTTCCGCCGCCGCCGTCCACAGCGCCCGCGGGAAGGTTCCTTCCTTTTCCCAGGCCTGGGCATGGGGCGCGATCTGATCCTGACCGAATGCGCGGGCCATGTCGAAGATGGCGCCTTGTTCCTCGGAAAGTGCGAAATCCATGGTGGTTCTCCCCGGCCGCGTGGTGCGTGAATTGAACGCGCGTTTAGTTAATTGTCGCCGATGCGTCGCGGATTGCAAGCCTGCCGATCCGGCGTTTCATTTTCCCTCTTCTCCGGCTTCGGGCGGCGGTGTATCCGGCCGCTTGCGCCCGCGGCGGCCAGATCGGTGCGGCGCCGGCGCCTGGGTCTTTCACATGTCGAACACGATACCCGATTGCCTGTCTTGCGGGGCCTGCTGCTTCGGCGGCCATGCCAGATATGTGCGCCTCTTCGACGAGGATTTGAACCGCGATCTGCCGCCCGAGGCAGTGATCCGGATCGAGGACCGCCACTACATGGTGATGGAAGGGGGCCATTGCGCGCAACTCTGCCCGGGCGGCGACGGGGCGATGCGCTGCGGCGTCTATGAACGGCGCCCGACCGCCTGCCGTGCCTTTCGCGCCGGCAGTTTCGAATGTTCGATGGCGCGCAAGCATCGCGGTGCCGAGGCCGCCGAGGTCCGCGCCCGCGCCGTGGCCGAAGCCGCCCGTTCGGGCGCCACGCAGGCGGGGTTCGGCGTGGCGGAGCCGGCGGTGGCGTCCGCGCCGCCTGTCGCCCCTGCGCCGCTCGGCCTCCGGGGCCTCGCGGACGCCCGGGGCCTCACGGATGGCGGCGCAGTGCCGGGACCGGTCTAGCCCGGACCCGGTACCGCCCGTCCAAGGCGCGGAAGCTGCGCTCAATCCATCGCCTTGAAATTGAACTCGCCGCCTTCCTTGATTCCGCTGGGCCAGCGCGCCGTCACCGTCTTGGTGCGAGTGTAGAAGCGGAAGGCGTCGGGCCCGTGCTGGTTGAGATCGCCGAATCCGGATTTCTTCCAGCCGCCGAAGGTGTGATAGGCCAGCGGCACCGGGATCGGCACGTTGATCCCGACCATGCCGATATTGATCCGGGCGGCGAAATCGCGGGCGGTATCGCCGTCGCGGGTGAAGATCGCGGTGCCGTTGCCGTATTCGTTGTCGATGGCGAGGTTGATCGCCTCTTCATAGCTTTTGGCGCGCACGGTCGAGAGAACGGGGCCGAAGATCTCCTGACGGTAGATCTCCATATCCTTGGTGACCCGGTCGAAGAGGGTAGGACCGACGAAAAAGCCGTTCTCATAGCCCTGCAACTTGAAATCGCGGCCATCGACGACCAGTTCGGCGCCCGCATCGACGCCCGAGCCGATCAGGCCCTTGACCCGCTCCATCGCGGCGCGGGTGACCAGCGGGCCGTAATCGACATCGTCGCC
>JASBUM010000315.1 GCA_030147905.1 Acidimangrovimonas sp. | reverse complement strand
GGTTCCTCATCGGCATCCTCGATGATCGCGGCCTCTTCGACCTCGTCCTCGTCGTCCTCGTCGTCGGTTTCGTGGGTTTCGAACCGCAGGCCAAACTCGACGGAAGGGTCGACGAAGGTGCGCACGGCGTCGAAGGGGATGAACATCCGCTCGGGCTGGTTGCCGAAATTGAGCGTGATCCCGAAGCCGCTGTCACTGACCGCCAGATCCTCGTACCAGTGCTGGATGACCACGGTCATCTCCGCCGGGTAGCGATCCTTGAGCCATTGCGCCATCTCGACGCCGGGGTTTCCGGTGTCGAAGGTGATGAAGAAATGATGCGCGCCGGGCAGCCCGTTATCGGCGATGTCCTCGAGTACCTCCTGGATCAGTCCGCGCATCGCGCGATGCATCAGATTGCCGTAGTCGATGGTGCGCGTCATGGAAAACCTTTCGGAACTCGTCGCCCGGGATGCCTAGGCAAAGCATAGGCGATTTGGAAGCGAATGAAAGAGGCCGGCGCGCATTTTCGGCGGCCGCCGCGGGGCTTGGCCGATGCACGCGCATGCGCCGGCCGGGTGCGGCCGCGCGGTCCGACGCGGGGAGAGCGGGGCTGGAGAACGGTCGATTTCGTGCGGGGATCAAGTGCAGGCTTCTGTTGCCAGGTGCCTGCGAACCCCGCCTTACGCGGCTAGGCGCAAGGGCTTAGTTTCGGCGACTCAAACTGCTTACGCAGCCAGAGCCATTGCCGGAGCACGGTTGTCGTTGGCAACTGTACTTTGCGCACCGATAACGGTGGTAGCTCACCGGGACAAAGCAAACCCCTTTAGACGTTCGTCGATCCTGTTTCGGCCCCATTCGCCCTCAACGACGGGTTTCTGGTGGAGCCGCCGGGTACCGCCCCCGGGTCCGATCCGGTTATTACGAGCGCGTTTATGTCCATAGTCCCGACGATGCCGGAACGTGGAAAATATAGGCGCGGGCGGCGGCAGGCTCAAGCCCTGTCGGGTCGATCGCGGGTGGGGGTTGCGTCCGGGCGCCACCGCGCCCAGTCTGGCCCTGCGGTAGATCGGCCGCCGCGGGCGTGGCGCGCGGGTCGATACCCGATGCGTGATGGGAGATTGGGCCATGTTCAAGGCGCTTGTGGTCGAGAAGGACGAATCGGGCGGGACCTGCGCGGGGGTGCAGACGCTCGAGGATGACCGTCTGGCTGAAGGGGCGGTGACGGTGGCGGTCGAATATTCGACGTTGAACTACAAGGACGGGCTTTGCCTGTCGCCGGGTGGCGGGGGACTGGTGCGCAGCTATCCGCATGTGCCGGGGATCGATCTGGCCGGCACGGTCGAGGTCAGCGCGGATCCGCGCTACCGGCCCGGCGACAAGGTCGTGGTCACCGGCTGGCGCATGGGTGAGCTGCATTGGGGCGGCTATGCCCAGAAGGCGCGGCTGCCGGCCGATTGGCTGGTGCCGCTTCCCGCAGGGCTGACGACGCGTCAGGCGATGGCGGTGGGTACTGCCGGCTTCACCGCCGTACTGGCCGTTATGGCGCTGGAAGATCACGGGCTAACACCCGATTCGGGAGAGGTTTTGGTGACCGGTGCGGCGGGCGGCGTTGGATCCGTCGCCACCGCCGTTCTGGCGCATCTGGGCTATCGCGTTGCCGCCGTCACCGGCCGCGCCGAGGCCGCGGATTATCTGCGCGCGCTTGGCGCCGGGCGGATCGTGGCGCGCGCCGATCTCGCCGAGACGGTAAAGCGCCCGCTGGAATCCGAGACCTGGGCCGGCTGCGTCGATGCGGTCGGCGGCGCGATGCTGGCGCGGGTTCTGGGGCAGATGCGCTATGGCGCCTCGGTCGCCGCGGTCGGTCTTGCCGGCGGCGCCGCGTTGCCGGCCAGCGTCATTCCCTTCCTGCTGCGCGGGGTTAATCTCTTGGGTATCGATTCGGTTTTGCGGCCCTATGACGACCGGGTCCGGGCCTGGGCACGGATCGCGCGGGATCTGCCGATGAACCGGCTCGAGGCGATGATCGAGCCGGCCAGGCTTGAAGATCTGCCCCGACTTGGCGCCGATATCCTGAAAGGCAAGGTGCGGGGCCGCGTGGTCGTCGATGTGAACGCGTGAAGGCGCGCGCTCCGGCCATGTGCGGCCGGCCGGGCGCGCGTTCAGGCCATGTGCGGCCGGCGCGACGGCGCTTCTTGACCTCGCCGCGCGGCGCGGCCATCGTGCCGCCATGACAAAGCATATGACAACGCATCAGACCCTCGATCTCGATTTCGTGCGGGCGCAATTCCCCGCCTTTTCCGAACCCTCGCTGGCCGGCCAGGCGCTTTTTGAAAACGCCGGCGGCTCCTATCCCTGCCGCCCGGTGGTCGAGCGGCTGGCGCGGTTCTATCGTGCCCGCAAGGTCCAGCCCTATGCGCCCTTCACCGCCTCGCGACTGGGCGGCGCCGAGATGGACGAGGCGCGCGCGCGGCTATCCGCGATCCTCGGCGTCGACACCGATGAGCTGAGCTTCGGCCCCTCGACCAGCGCGAATACTTACGTGCTGGCCCGTGCCTTCGCGGAATATCTGCCCCAGGGCGCCGCGATCGTCGTCACCGATCAGGATCACGAGGCCAATTCCGGCGTCTGGCGGCGGCTGGGCAAGGAGGGGTTCGAGATCCGCGAATGGCGGATCGATCCCGAAACCGGGCATCTCGATCCGTCAGCGCTCGACCCGTTGCTGGCCGATGGGCGGGTGGGGCTTGTCTGTTTTCCCCATTGCTCGAATGTCGTGGGCGAGATCAACCCGGTCGCCGACATCGTCGCCAAGGTGCATGACGCCGGTGCCGTGGCCTGTGTCGATGGCGTCAGCTACGCGCCGCATGGCCTGCCCGATATCGGCGCGCTGGGGGCCGATATCTATCTGTTTTCGGCCTACAAGACCTATGGGCCGCATCAGGGCGTGATGGTGATCCGCCGCGCGCTGGCCCAGGCGCTGCCGAACCAGGGTCATGATTTCAATGCTGAATTTCCCGAAAAGCGTTTCGTGCCGGCGGGCCCCGACCATGCCCAGGTGGCGGCCATGGCCGGTATCGCCGATTACATCGACGCGCTTTACGACCGCCACGCCGGCGATCCGGCGGGCGTCGCGCCGCGCGCGCGCGCGCATCTGGTTCATGATCTGATGCGCCGGCACGAAGAGGCGCTGGCTGCGCCCCTGATCGATTATCTCGCGGGTCGCAACGATATCCGTCTGATCGGGCCGCGCCGGGCCGAGGGCCGCGCGCCCACGATCGCGCTTGCCGCCGATCGCCGCGGCGAGGATCTGGCGCGGGCACTCGCGCCCCACGGGATCATGGCCGGCGGCGGCGATTTCTACGCAGTGCGTCCCCTACGCGCGATGGGGATCGAACCGGATCGCGGGGTGCTGCGGCTCAGCTTCGTCCATTACACCAGCGCCGCCGAAATCGCCCGGCTGATCGACGCGCTCGACCGGGTGCTGTGACCGCGCCGGCGCCCATCCTGATCTGGTTTCGGCGCGATCTGCGGCTTGACGACAATCCGCTTCTGGCCGCCGCCGCCGCGACCGGGGCGCCGCTTGTCCTCGTGGCCTTGCCAGAGGATCCGGCGCTGGCGATGGGGGCGGCGGCGCGCTGGCGCTACGGCGAGGCGCTGGCAGCATTTGCCAAGACACTCGAAGCCATGGGCCAGCGACTGATCCTGCGCCGCGGCGACGCGGGGGCGGCGCTGCCCGCCCTTGCGGCCGAGACCGGGGCGCGCGCGGTCTGGTTCGCGCGGGATTACGCCCCCGCGACGATCGCTCGGGACGCGTCCTTGCGCGAAACCCTGCGCCGGGCCGGGGTGGCGACACGGGTCTTCACGGGTGGCCTGCTGGCCGAGCCCTGGGATCTCGCCCCCGCGCAGGGTGGGGCCTATCGAGTCTTCACCCCCTATTGGAAGGCGCTGCGCAAGCATGGGGCGGCGGCGCCCGAACCCGCACCCGCGCGGCTCGCTGCACCCGGATCCGCGCCTGCTGGCGTGCAGCTGGCCGATTTCGCGCTCGGCCGCGGTGTGGGGCGGGGCGGGGCGGTTCTCGCGCGCTACGCGCGGATCGGCGAAGCGCGGGCGTTGAACCGTCTTGCGGGCTTTTGCGCCGGGGCTTTGGCCGAGTACCCCCGGGCGCGGGATTTTCCGGACCGTGAAGGGACTTCGGCCCTGTCCGAGCCGCTCGCTCATGGCGAGATCGGTTCGCGGCGGATCTGGCATGCCGTCTGGGCGGCGGCCGAGGCCGGCAATCCCGGCGCCGAGGCCTTCTTGCGGCAACTGGCCTGGCGCGATTTCGCCTGGCATCTCCATTTTCACCACCCCGGCCTTGCCCGCGACAATTACCGCCCCGAATGGGACGGCTTTCCCTGGCGCGGCGACGGCGCCGAGGCCGAGCGCTGGCGCCGCGGCGCAACCGGAGAGCCTTTCGTCGACGCCGGCCTGCGCCAGATGTATGTGACCGGGCGGATGCACAACCGTGCGCGGATGGTCGCGGCCTCCTACCTGACCAAGCATCTGCTGATCCATTGGCGGGTGGGCCTTGCGTGGTTCGCCGAATGCCTGACCGATTGGGACCCGGCCGCCAATGCACTGGGCTGGCAATGGGTGGCCGGATCGGGGCCCGATGCCGCGCCCTTCTTCCGCATTTTCAACCCCGCGACCCAGGCCGGGCGACACGATCCCTCCGGTGCCTACCGCCGCGCCTATCTGGCCGAGCTTTCGGCCCATCCGCCGCCTACGGCACGGGCCTTCTTCGAGGCAGCACCACCTGCCTAGCGCCCGATGCCGGGATCGGTTGGCGGGATCGGGTACGGCGCGCCGATGATCGGGCTGGCCGAGGGCCGGGCGCAGGCGCTCGAAGCCTATCGGTCGATGCGCGGAGGCAAGAACCGATAGCAGCGCGGCGCGGCGCCGGATCCGGCCCGGCGCCCGTGGCCGCAGTCTGCCGCAGTCGGTCGCCGTGGCGCCCCGCTCGCAGCTTCGCGGCTCCCCTCCCGCCCGCTGCCGTCCGGCCACCGGATCAGGCTTGTTCTCTTCCGGGGAAAATACCGTCGGGGGTGCGGGGGCAGACAGCCCCCGCGTGCGCGCGCCCCCTGGTCTTCCGCGATACTGCGGCCGGAAGGGGCGCGGCGCCGGGCCGGGCTCTTGCCCGGATCGGCCGGCACCGTTACAGCATCGGCAGGGGTGGCGCCGAACCTGGCGCCGAACGTGCAGCACATCCCGCCGCCGCCTCGCGCCCGGACAGGGGACGCCGGTGCAAGCGGAGCGGAGCAAGCGGAGCGAGGAGCAAGCGCCATGCCGACCGCCGCCAAGCTGACTGCCGCCGTCGTCTTCGCCGCGCTCGGCTACGGCATGTCGTTGCTCACGGCACTCCATCTTCCGCAGGCCGAGGGCCAGGCGATCTTCCGGCTGATCTGCGCGATCCTCGGCGGCTATGCCGGATGGATCGTCGCCGGAGTTCTGGCCGGGCGCGGCTATGCGCCGGCGATCGGCGGCGGCATGCGCGCCGCGATCACCATGGCCTTCTTCGCGCTCCTGCTGTTTTCGGGCCGCGAGATGATCGTGCGCTCGCTTCAGCACGCCTATCGCGGCCCGGCCCAGGCGATCGACGGGATGTTCGGCCTGATCGGCGGCTACATGCGGGTCCTGATCTACCCCGACATGCTGCTGGCCCTGCTGCTCGGCGGGGCGATCGGCGGACTGGTGGTGGAATGGGTCGCGCGGCGCTGGTCATGACTGCGCGGCGCTTCTTCCTTTACGGCACGCTGTGCCACGGGCCGCTGCGCGAGGCGGTGATCGGGCGGCCGGTCGCGGTGACGGCGGCGCGGCTCGATGGCCATGCCGTCCACTGGGCGCAGGGGCATGATTTCCCGGTGATCGTGCCCCGCGCCGGGGCCGCGGCACCGGGCCTTCTGACCGAGCCGCTGGGTCCGGCCGAGGCCGCGCGGCTCGATTTCTACGAGGGCGGCTTTGTCTACGACCGCACAACTTGTCTGGTCGCTCCCGGGTGGGATCCGGCGCGCGGGGAACGGCCGGCCGGGGTGGGGGGCGCCGACCCCGGCGGACCCGTCGCCGCCGAGGTCTACCTTCCGGCCGCAGGCGGCCGGATCGTGCCCGGCGCTGCCTGGGATCTGGCCGCCTGGGAAACACGGCTGGGTGCGGTGATCACCGATGCGGCGCGGCTGTTAATGGCCGGCTTCGTCGATACCGATGCCGATTGCGACGCGGCGCGCGCGGCCTATCCGTCCTGTCTCGCCGATGCCGTGGCGCGTGCGCAGGCCCGCGCCGATCCCGCGCCCGCAACCATGCGCCATGATCCGGCAGCCGGGCCGTGCGCCGCCACCGCGGACGGGGACGGCGCCGGCGATTTTGTGGTCGAGGCCGCGCGCGATCGCCACCGCGGCTTCTATGCGCTCGGCGCCTACCGCCTGCGGCATCGCCGCTTCGACGGGGTGCTGTCGGCGCCCATGGGGCGCGAGGTCTTCCGCCCCGGCGACGTGGTCACCGTGCTGCCCTATGATCCGCGTCGCGATCTGGTCGCGCTGATCGAACAGTTCCGCCCCGGTCCCGTCGCCCGCGGCGACCGCCGGCCATGGCTGCTTGAACCCGTCGCCGGCCGGCTCGACCCCGGCGAAACCTGCGAGGAGGCCGCCCTGCGCGAGGCGCGCGAGGAGGCGGGGCTTGATCTGGGGCGGTTGTGGACGGTCGGGCGCTATTATTCCTCGCCCGGTGGCAGCGCCGAATTCGTCACGAGCTTCATCGGCGCGGCATCGCTGGACCAAAACCTGTCGGGCCGGATCGGAGGCAAGGAGGAGGAGGGCGAAGACATTCGCCTTCATGTCCTGCCCTTTGCGCGCGCCGAGGCCCTGATCGCCTCGGGCGAGATCAACGCGGGGCCGCTTCTGCTGTCGCTTCTGTGGCTGGCCCCGCGCCGCGCGGGGCTGCGCGCGGCCGGATGAGCCGTGCCGCGGGCGAGGTGGAAACCCCGCTTCCCCCGCTTGAGTTCGCCCCGCCGCGCGCCTATCAAGAGGCAAAGCCGGAAAGGGGTGCCATGACCATTCACCAGGATTTGGCCGCAGCGATCGGAAACACGCCGCTGATCCGCCTGCGCAAGGCCAGCGAGATGACCGGCTGCGAGATTCTCGGCAAGGCGGAATTCCTCAATCCCGGCCAGTCCGTGAAGGACCGCGCCGCGCTCTACATCATCCGCGACGCGGTAGCGCGGGGCGCGTTGCAGCCGGGCGGTACCATCGTCGAGGGCACGGCCGGCAACACGGGCATCGGGCTGGCGCTGGTGGGGGCCTCGATGGGCTTCCGTTCGGTGATCGTGATCCCGGAAACGCAAAGCCAGGAAAAGAAGGACATGCTGCGCCTTGCCGGCGCGGAACTGGTGGAGGTGCCGGCCAAGCCCTACCGCGACCCGAACAATTACGTGCGCTATTCCGGCCGTCTGGCCGAGGCGCTGGCGAAGACCGAACCCGACGGAGCGATCTGGGCCAACCAGTTCGACAACGTGGCGAACCGTCAGGCGCATGAGGAGACCACCGGCCCCGAGATCTGGGACCAGACCGGCGGCAGGGTGGATGGTTTCATCTGCGCGGTCGGCTCGGGCGGAACGCTGGCGGGGGTGGCGCGCGCGCTCCAGCCCCGGGGCGTCAAGGTCGGCCTCGCCGATCCTGAAGGCGCGGCGCTTTATGCCTATTACACGACCGGGGAATTCGCCTCGCCCGGCAATTCCATCACCGAGGGCATCGGGCAGGGACGGATCACGGCCAATCTGGAAGGCTTCACCCCGGACATGGCCTATCGCATCCCCGACGCCGAGGCGCTGCCTTTCGTCTTCGACCTGCTGGCCGAGGAGGGGCTGTGCCTTGGCGGCTCGTCGGCGATCAACATCGCGGGCGCCATTCGCATGGCACGCGAGATGGGGCCCGGCCATCGGATCGTGACGATCCTTGCCGATTACGGGACCCGCTATCAGTCGAAGCTGTTCAATCCCGCCTTCCTGCGCGAGAAGGATCTGCCGGTGCCTCAATGGCTGGCGCGCGGGGCGCGCGACGACATCCCCAGGGTGTTCGAGGCGTGATGCCGGGCGGCGTGCGCGGGCGGGCGACGGGGTTGCGGGTGATGGCTGCGGCCCACGCCGGGGAAAGGCAACCTGCGGGTGCTGCCTGCGCGGGGCCGCGCGGCGGTGCTGCCGTGCGCATCCTCGTGCGGCTGGTGCTGGTGGTGATGCTGGCGCTCGCACCGGGGTTCGCGGCGGCGCAGAATGCGGCCAAGCCGGCGCCCAAGGCGGGATCGTCCGCGCCGCAGACGGCGCCGGGCCAGACCAGCAAGGGCCAGTCCGGGCAGGGCCAGCAGAACGGCGGTACGCTGAACGCGCAAAGCCTTGCGCAATCGGCCGCGCAGACTGCCGCGGGGCAGGTCGCGGCGGGGCTTGCCGCGGTGGGGCTAACGGGGCCCGCCACCCAGGCCGCGGCCGCGGCCGGCGCGCCCGATTACAAGGCATGGGAAAAGATCGCCAAGCAGGCCGAGACCGCGCTTGCGGGCAACCGGCAGACATTGCCGCAGCTTGAAAGCCTGCGCGCGCGCATCGCCGAATGGCGCCGCCGGTTCCAGGAGGCGCAGGACGCCAACAAGACCCGGATCGCTACGCTGCAAAGCCAGATCGCCTCGCTTGGGCCGGCGCCGGCCAAGGGAGCGACCGAATCGCCCGAGATCGCCAAGCGGCGAAAGGAGCTTGAACAGCAACTGGCCACGCTGCAGGCACCCGGCATCGCCGCGGACGAGGCCTTCAGCCGCGCCGACGGCATCATCCGCGAGATCGACGCGCAGATCCGCGCACGCCAGGCACGGGCGCTGCTGCAATTGTGGCCGGCACCCATCAACCCGGCCAACTGGCCGGCGGGCTGGGCGGTGCTGAGCGAGACGGTCATGCGGATCGGGGCCGAGATCGGCGATGCCTGGGCCTCCTATAACCGCCGTGCGGAACTGCGCAGCAACCTGCCGGTGATTCTTGGCCTGCTGGCCTTCGCGGTAGTGCTGATGGCGCGGGGCGGGCTGTGGATGGAGCGGCTGACCGACTGGCTGCAGCGCAACGCCTCGGCGCGGGCGCGGCGGTTCGGGGTGCTGCTGGCGTCGCTGGGACAGATCGTGCTGCCGCTGGCGGGGGTGCTGGCACTGGTGCAGGCGCTGCTGGCCTCGGCGATGACCGGGCCGATCGGGCAGATGGTGCTGGCGGTGCTGCCGGCGATGGGGCTGACCTTCTTCGCGGCACGCTGGCTGGGCGGGCAGCTGTTTCCACGCAATCAGGGCGCGCGCGCGGCCTTCCGCCTGCCGCCCGAGCGCCAGGCCGAGGGACGTATCCAGTTCGCCCTTCTGGGGCTTCTGTTCGCGCTCGACATCCTGCGCCGCGCGGTGGTGCAGCACAACGGTGCGGGCAACGCGGCCAACGCGGTGCTGTCGTTCCCGCTGCTGGCGCTGAGCGGGCTGATCCTGTTCCGCCTCGGCCAGTTGATGCGTCAGCAGGCCGAACTCGACCGTCCCAAGGACGAGGAAGAGGGCGCGAGCCTGGGGTATCGCGAAAGGCTTAGCCTGCTGATCGGGCGCGCGGTGATGGTGGTTGCGCTGGTCGCGCCGCTTCTGGGGGCGGTGGGCTATATCGCTGCGGCCAGCGCCGCGCTCTATCCCACCGCGCTGTCGCTTGCGCTGCTGGGCACGCTGGTGGTGGCGCAACATCTGATCGAAGATGTCTATCGCTGGATCACGATGCGGCCCGACAATCAGGATGGCGGGCTTGTCCCGGTGCTGGCGGGCTTCGTCCTGATTGCGTTCAGCGTGCCGCTCTTCGCGCTGGTCTGGGGCGCGCGCGAGGCGGACCTGGTCGAGATCTGGAACCGGTTCGGGCAGGGGTTCTCGATCGGCTCCACCCATATCTCGCCGACGAATTTCCTGACCTTCGCGATCCTCTTCGTCGTCGGCTATTCGGCAACCCGGCTGTTTCAGGCCGCGCTGAAGACCTCGGTCCTGCCGAAAACCAAGGTCGACCTCGGCGGGCAGAACGCGATCGTGGTCGGCATGGGCTATCTCGGCATCGTGCTGTCGGCCCTGATCGCGATCACCGCCGCGGGAATCGACCTGTCTTCGCTGGCGATCGTCGCCGGCGCGCTTTCGGTGGGCATCGGCTTCGGGCTTCAGAACATCGTGTCGAACTTCGTCTCGGGGCTGATCCTTCTGATCGAGCGGCCGGTGTCCGAAGGGGACTGGATCGATGTCGGCGGCCTTCAGGGCACGGTGCGATCGATCTCGGTCCGCTCGACCCGGATCGAGACTTTCGACCGCGCCGACGTGATCGTGCCCAACTCCAACCTGATCACCGGCGTCGTCACCAACATGACGAAATACAGCCGGATCGGGCGGCTGATCGTGCCGGTGGGCGTGGCCTACGGCACCGATACGCGCCG
>JASBUM010000291.1 GCA_030147905.1 Acidimangrovimonas sp. | reverse complement strand
CGCCGCCCATATCGTGCCGCCGACCGGCGCCAAGGGACTGAACCTTGCCTTTTCCGATGTCCATTACCTGTCGCGGGCCCTGATCGCCCATTACCACGACGGCGCCGGGGACCTGATCGAGACCTATTCGGCCGATGCGCTTTCCCGGGTGTGGAAGGCGATCCGATTTTCGTGGTGGATGACGACGCTTCTGCATCGCTTCCCCGAGCAAAGCGAATTCGACCAGCATATCCAGAACAGCGAACTGGGTTATCTCGAAAGCTCGGCCGCCGCCCAAACCGCGCTGGCGGAAAATTATACCGGCCTGCCCTATTAACCGGCCTACCCTGTTGGTCGGCCTGCCCAATTGAGGAGAATGCCCATGATGATCTGCGATATCGGCGATCTGAATCTGCATTACCTCGAGGACGGCGACCCGAATGGCAAGCCCGTGGTCTTCGCCAATTCGCTCGGCACCGATTTCCGGCTGTGGGACAAGATCATTCCGCGCCTGCCCCGGAACCTGCGCCTGATCCGCTTCGACAAGCGCGGCCACGGCCTGTCGCAATGCCCCGCCGGCCCCTATACGATGGGCGCGCTGGTGCGCGACACCGAACGGCTGATCGAGGTGCTCGGGGCCGAAGGTTGCGTGCTTGTCGGCCTGTCGATCGGCGGCATGATCGCCCAGGGGCTCGCCGTCAAGCGTCCCGATCTTCTGCGCGCTGTGGTTCTGTCCAACACCGGGGTCAAGATCGGCACGCCGGAGATCTGGGACGAGCGCATCGCCACCGTTCGCGCCAAGGGGATCGAGGCCCTGGCAGACGGCGTGATGGGGCGCTGGTTCTCCAAGGGCTTCCGCGAGACGCCCGAGCTGAAGGCCTGGCGCAACATGCTGGTGCGCACCCCTGCCGAGGGCTATGCCGGATGTTCGGCGGCGATCTCGGGCACCGATTTCTACGCCACCAATCCGACCATCAAGATGCCCGCCCTCGCCATCGCCGGATCGGAAGACGGCTCGACCCCGCCGGATCTTATGCGCGAGACCATCGGCATGATCGAGGGGGGGCGCTATCACCTCATCCGCGGCGCGGGCCATCTGCCCTGCGTCGAGAAGCCCGAGGAATATGCCGAGGTGCTTAACGGCTTTCTCGAAGAGGTCGGCCATGTCTGATCTGCGCAAGCGTGGCGAGGCTGCGCGGCGCCGGGTGCTGGGCGCCGCGCATGTCGAGCGCAGCCAGGCCGGCGCCGACGCCTTCAGCCGCCCCTTCGTCGATCTGATCACCGATGCCGCCTGGGGCCATGTCTGGTCCGGCGACGCGATCAGCCCGCGCGAACGTTCGATGGTGACGCTCGCGCTTTTGGCCGGGCTCGGCAATTGGGAGGAATTCGCCCTTCATCTGCGTGCCACAGCCAATACCGGCGCCTCGGCCGAAGATATCCGCGAGGTGCTTTTGCATGTCGCCATCTATGCCGGCGTGCCGCGCGCCAATCACGCCTTCAAGCTCGCGCAAGAGATCCTCGCGGAAAGGAGCGACGATGACTGAGCATTCCCGACCGGCGCCGCTATTGGCGCGCGACCGCACGTGGCATCCGCCGGCCTATGCGCCGGGCTACAAGACCTCTCTCACCCGCGCGCCCCGGCGGGCGCTGATCGCGCTGCCCTCGACCCTGGCCGATGAAACCGGCCCGGTCTTCGGCCATGACCTGATCGGCCCGCGCGACAATGATCTAATCGTCAATTTCACCGGCGAACCGGCGATCGGCGAACGGATCATCGTCCACGGCCGCATCCTCGATGAAAACGCCCGCCCCGTCCCCGGCGTGTTGGTCGAGATCTGGCAGGCCAATGCCGGCGGCCGCTACCGCCACAAG
>JASBUM010000288.1 GCA_030147905.1 Acidimangrovimonas sp. | reverse complement strand
CGGCCAGTGCAGCACCGCGCCGGCATCGAAGTATCAGTCCAAGACCCAACTCGAGAAGACGCTCAAGGCCGAAGGGATGAAGGTGCGCCGGATCAAGACCGAGAACGGATGCTACGAGGTCTACGCGATCGACAAGCAGGGTCGGAAGGTCAATGCCGCCTACAATGCCGAGACGCTGAAGAAGCTGCACAATGCAGAAGCCGGCGAGAACTGATTTCGACCGGGACGCGACCGGCCCCGCGCCATCCGGCGCGCGGCTGGCGCGGGTGTGGGATCCCTTCGTGCGGATCTTCCACTGGGGCCTGGTGACGAGCTTCTTCGTCGCCTGGCTCACCCCCGGCGACCTGACGCTGGTCCACTACTGGGCGGGTTACGCCGCGGGCGGGCTGGTCGTGCTGCGCCTCCTTTGGGGCGTGGTCGGCACGCGTTACGCGCGCTTCTCGCAATTCGTCCGCCATCCGCGGCTTGTGCTGAGCTATCTGCGCGACATCGCGACCGGACACGAGGCCCGCTACATCGGGCACAATCCGGCCGGCGGGGCGATGGTGATCGCGCTGCTGCTGGGCATGCTGTTCACCGCGCTGACCGGCTGGATGCAGACGACGACGGCCTATTTCGGCGTCGCCTGGGTGACCGAGCTGCATGACCTGGCCGCCAACGGCATGCTGCTGCTGGTGCTGGCGCATATCGGTGGCGTGCTTCTGGCCAGCCGGCGGCACGACGAAAACCTGATTCGCGCCATGCTCACCGGCCGCAAACGCCCGCCCGCGGCAGGCGACATCGACGACTGAGCCCCCGAATGCGCCCGGGCGCATGCCATCGCGCGGCCGCCCCCCCGCGGCCCCGCGTCTTACCCCACGGCAGACCGTCCGCCCCGCAATACCTTGCGCGAGGCATGCGCGTGGACCGCGGGCGCCCCGCTTGCTGCCCGCCGCGCCCGTCCGGGTCCGCGCGCCCCCGGCTGCCCGCCTTTCCGCGAAGGCCTTTGCACCTGCGGTCCGCTCGGTGCACACTGCGCCCGCTTCGGGGTGCAGCGGGAGGCCACGACATGGAGGACAATCCGGGCGGACACAGGCCCGAGGCGGCCCGTTCCGGACTGACCGGCAAGCTGGGCGGCGCGGCCGTCCTGGTCGTCGACGACGAGCCGGGCATGCGCAACTTCCTTTTGAAGACCCTTGCCCCCCATTGCCGCCACGTGGCCGAGGCCGCCAGCACCGAGACCGCCGAGGAGGCACAGCGCCACCAGCATTTCGACGTCGTGATCCTCGACAACATGATGCCGGGACAGAACGGCATCGAATGGCTTGAAAGCCAGCGCAGGCGCGGCGGCCTGATCGACACGATCATGATCACCGCCTATGCCGATCTGGAAACCGCGATCGAGGCGATGCGGGCGGGCGCGGTAGATTTCGTGCTCAAGCCGTTCCGCTCGAACCAGGTGCTGAACGCGGTGCGCAGGTGCATGGAATTCGCCGAACTGCGACGCGAGAACACGCTCTTGCGGCACGAGCTGCGCAACAGCGACGTCGGGCGGCGGCG
>JASBUM010000285.1 GCA_030147905.1 Acidimangrovimonas sp. | reverse complement strand
CGAGCTGTTCGCCCACGATGACCCAGACCGCCGCGACGATCAGAACAAAACCTAAAAATAGGCGACGATAACGCATTGTGCCCCCTGAAACCCGGCCTTCTGCCGAGCTTCACCATGCCGTGTCCGTTTGGTTCAATTTTGGGAAAATTCCGGCAAAATCTGGGCTTCTGTTGCCGCCTTGAAACCTGTGGTTGAATTGCGCCCCGGCATGGCCCTGCCCCCCGCCTCGGGCGGCGCAGGGTCCCGGCCGGCCCTTCCCCGTCGCGGCGTGCTCCGGTCCCGCCGTGCTCCCGTCCCACCCCTGCCCTGCGGCATAGGGCCACCCCTCACCTTGCCGCTTGACAAGGCTGCCGGAGCGCCGGGTTATATTCACGCAAGTCGATAAGTGATAATAAGTGATAATTTCAGGGGGGACGGCAAATGACATTCGTGCGAAATCTCCTTGCCGTGATCGGCGCGCTCACGATCCTTGCGCTGGCTTATGGCGCCTGGGTCTTCCGCGATTTCGACAGCAAGGCGCCGGCGGTCTACTGGGCGATGGCGCAGCGGCTGGCCGTGACCGGCGATTCGGCGGCCGCGACGGTGTGGAAACGCAAGGTCGCCGACGGGCTCAGCTTCGACGAGGTGGATCAGTCGATCCAGTCGATCGCGCTCGATCAGAACATCCGCGACGTGGGCGCACTGCCGCTGGGCGATCAGGTAGCGGCGATGCGCGGCAAGCCATGGCGCAAGCTCAAGATCTATCTCTACTGCAATCCGCTGACCGCCGCCCAGATGGTGGATTATTCCGAGGCCTATTCCGCCTATCTGCCCTGCCGGATCGCGCTGGTGGAGGATCGCGCCGGCAAGCTGTGGCTTTACAGCCTGGACATGGACATGATGATTCACGGCGGCCGCCCGCTGCCCGCGCCCCTGCGCAAGGAGGCCGAGCGCGTCCGCAAGGTGATCCTGACCATCATGGACAAGGCGGCCGCCGGCAGCTTCTGATCCTGTGCGCGGCCGGCGTGGTCGCGGGGGCCGGGCCGGCCCCCGCGGGGCCCATTCGCCGCCGCCCGTTTCCCGCCGCCCGATTGCTCGCCGCCCGATTGCTCGCCGCCCGATTGCTCGCCGCCCGATTGCTGCCGTGCCGCTTGCTGCCGTGCGATCCGTGCCGGGAACCGCCCTGCCGCTTGCCGCAGTCATGGCAGCCCCGCGGTCAAAGCCCCGCGGTGGCGTCCTTGATGATCCGGTCGAGCATGCGGTTGACCGCATCCGTCACCCCGGCGGGATAGCGCGGATGCCCGACGACCACGGTGCCGGGGGCGTCGGGGGTCTCGTAGGCGAAGATCTTGTAGGGACAGAACTGAAGATTGTCGGGGTCGGCCGCCATCACCATGCGGCTGACCTTGGCCGAGCAGAAGTTGTAGACGCTGGCATGGGTGTAGAGCCTGCGCGTCTTGCCCAGCGCCTCCTTGGTGCGCTCCAGCATGGCGCCCACGTCATTGACCCTGTCGACGACCAGACCGGCGTTGGTGATGGCGTTGCTCAACTCGAAGGTCACGTCGTCCCAGCTGGCCTGAACCCGCACGGTGACAGGCGCCTCCGCCCGCGCAGGCCGGCCCACCGTTGCCGCGAAGATGGCCGCGCACAGGGCAAGCGGCAGAAAGATCTTTCCGGGCATCATGTCCTCCCTTCGGGGTCGGCAGACGGAGCCCGAAGTTTGCGGCGCCGTCATACTCCACACGGTGAATCTATGATTTTTCAGCCTGCTGCGGGATCTTCTTGAGAATTCTGTCGAGCATCCCCCAAAAGAAATCCTCTCCCGGATAGCCCTCGATCCGGCCGATTTCCCGCCCCCCCTGCAACAGCACGAAGGTTGGCGTGTAGCGCGGCGGCCGATCCAGATGGATCCCCGCGGGCAAGGGCGCGCGCAGGTTGTGACGCCAGAGCGGTGCCCGCTTTCCCTCCTCGGTACGGTCGTAATAGCCGCCGATGTCCGCATTCCAGCGCGCGCACCAGACACAGCCGACCTCCTCGACCATCATCAGCCGCACACCCTGCGCCGGATCCGCCGCTGCGGCACCCGGCCCCGCCGCGGTGCCGGTAACGGCGGCCGCCGTGCCGCGCGCAACGCCAGCCATGAGCAGCGCCACCACAAGTCCCAGCGCAAGCGCCACAAGCCATGCGCGCAGCCGCCCCCCGCGGGCCGGATCGGCCGGCAGCGGGCGGCCCGCATAGCCTTCGAGTACCGTCAATTCGCGCATCGCCTCCTCCGCAGTCCTCCCGCAGCGCCCTGGCGCTCCTCGCCGCGCAGCCTCTCCTTCGTGCGAGGCAGGAGGCCGCGCAGCCTCTGCTTCTCGCGAGGTGGCAGGCCGATCGCCCGCCAGCGCCTCGCCAGCGCCTCACCTTCGCGCGCGGCGCGCAATCCCCGGTGGCGCCAGCTTTCACGCCCGGCTCGCTCCCGGCTCGCTGCCGGATCGCTGCGGGATGTCCGCGCCAACGGGATTGACAGGATCACGCCGGACAAACATGAATTTTACATTATGTGAATATTTGCGCAAGGGGAGCGGAGATGCCTCTCGACCCGACCTTCGCCGGCGCGGCACTCGCGGGGCTTTTATCGTTCCTGTCGCCCTGCGTCCTGCCGCTGGTGCCGTTCTACCTGTGCTATCTCGCCGGCCTGTCGATGCAGCAGTTGCGCGGGGTACCCGGGGCGGAGCCAGTGCCCGCCGGGGCGGCGGGCAGCAGCGTGGCGGCGGGCAGCAGCATGGGGGCGGTCGCGCCCGCCCTGCCGGCCGCGGCCCAGCGGCGGCTGATCGCGGCGGCGGTGGCCTTCGCGCTGGGGGTGACCTCGATCTTCGTTCTCCTCGGCCTTGGCGCAACACTCCTGGGGCAGGCTCTCGTGGCGTGGCAAGAGCCGCTTTCATGGCTGGCTGCGGCGGTGCTCGCGCTTTTCGGGCTGCAGTTTCTCGGGCTTCTGCGCTTTCCGTTCCTTTCCCGGCAGCTCCGCCTCGAGGGGCCGGCCGCGCCGGCGGGCCTTGCCGGCGCCTATGTGATGGGGCTTGCCTTCGGCTTCGGATGGACGCCCTGCGTGGGACCCGCCCTTGCCGCCATCCTGTTTGTCGCGGCCGGCGCGGAAACCCTGCTGCGCGGGGGCCTTCTGCTGCTGACCTACGGGCTTGCCATGACGCTGCCCTTCGTCCTTGCGGCGGTCTTCGCGCGCCCGTTTCTGGCCCGGGTCGCGCGCTTCCGCCCATGGCAGGTCTGGGCCGAGCGGCTGATGGGCGCGATGCTGCTTCTCTTCGCGGCCCTGATCGCAACAGGGACCGTCAACCGTATCGCGGCCTTTCTGCTCAGCCATTTCGACTGGAGCCTGACGCTGCGCTAGGGCGCGAAGCGGCGCCCGCCGGCACCCGTCAAGGACGAATCACGATGACTTGATTCCAGGTGAACTTGCCCCACGGATCCCATGCGACCCCCGGTTCGGCACCCGCGGACCCCAGGTGGGCGCGCTCCCTCCCTGCCCGCCGCCGCCCGTGAGCAAACGACATTAGTATCGTTTTCTCATGGGCATACAGCATCTCCCTCATGAGATTTTCCGCCGCGACGAAGAAAGTCGCATGCAAATAACAGATTTTTTTATTTTACTAGACACTCACGCCACTGTTACCTTTCGAAACCACCGGAACGCCGGGGAGGGCGAGCCGGCTCCAGTGCGAGCTTAGGGAGGGCTCCGATGAAGAGATTGATCGCGCTCGGCGCGGCCGTGCTTGCATTTTCCGCCGTCCAGCTCCGCGCCGATACCGCCCCGACCGCCGTGGTCTTCGCCGAGGACGGCGCGGTGAGCCAGCCGTTGACCGACGTTCCGGGCGATGCCGCACGCGGGCTCAAGATCGCCACCACCAGATCGATGGGCAATTGCGTCGCCTGTCACGCCGCCAAGGGTTGGGCCGACGCCCCGCTTCCGGGCAACATCGGCCCCGTGCTCGACGGCGCGTGCGAACGTTACAGCCAGGCGCAGCTGCGCGGGATCGTCGTCAACGCCAAGCACACGTTCGACGGCACGATCATGCCCTCGTTCTACAACGTCAGCAACATCGTCCGCCCGGGCGACGGTTATACCGGCAAGGCCGCCAAGTCGATCACGCCGATCCTGACCGCGCAGCAGGTGGAAGATCTCGTTGCCCTTCTGATGACCTTCAAAAACTGATCCCGAAGGAGATCGCGCAACCATGACGACAGGTTTCGAACTCACCCGACGCGGTGCACTCGGCCTTGGGGCGGGCGCGCTGGCGCTTTCGGTGTTGCCACGGCCGGTCCTGGCCTCGGCGGCCGACGATGCCGTCGCCGCCTTCACCGGCGGCGCCAAGACGGGCAGCGGCAACATCAAGCTGACCGCGCCCGAGATCGCCGAGAACGGCAATACCGTGCCCATCGCCGTCGAGGCGCCGGGCGCGACCGAGATCATTGTTATGGCACCCGAGAACCCGACGCCGGTGGTCTGCCGCATCAGCTTCGGCGCCGATGCAGGCGCGCAGCGCGCCGCGACCCGCATCCGGCTGGCCAAGACCCAGGAGGTCGCGGCGATCGCCAAAATGCCCGACGGCTCCTTCATCCGCACCGCGCAGACGGTCAAGGTCACCATCGGCGGCTGCGGCGGCTGATCCGCCCGGCCGGGCGCGAGCCGCGGCACCGCCCACGCGGGCCACGCCCACCCGAACACGCCAAACCCGAACAAGCCAACCCGAACAAGCCCGCCCCACCGACCACGCCAAAGGAGGAAAGTTCCCAGATGGCAACTACCGTCAGACCCCGCGTGAAGGTTCCCGCCCAGGCCAAGGCGGGGGAGGCATTCACCATCAAGACGCTGATCAACCACCCGATGGAATCGGGCCAGCGCAAGGACAAGAAGACCGGCCAGAAGATCCCGCGCGAGATCATCAACCGTTTTACCTGCGACTTCAACGGCAAGAACGTCATCGACATGAAGCTGGAGCCTGCGGTCTCGGCCAATCCCTACATCGAGTTCGAGGCCAAGGTCGATGCGTCGGGCGAATTCACCTTCACCTGGCATGACGACAACGGCGCGGTCTATTCGACCAAGAATTCGATCAAGCTCGGCTGACACCGGGTGGCAGAGGTCAGGGAGGACAGAGGATGGAAGAGCGCGTCAGATATCTTGTCGGGCTGGCCACGGCGGCACTGCTGGCACTGGCCGGCGCCGCGGCGGCCCAGGATCCCGCCCCCGGCGCGAAACTGGTGATCAACGGCAACCAGGAGATGACGGTGCGCGCCAAGGCGCCCGATTATCTGCCCAATCTCTCCGAGATCTACTCGGGCTGGCTGTTCCGCTCACCCAGCACCCGCGCGATCGAGACCGACGATTTCGAGAATCCGGGCATGGTGGCGGTCGATGCCGGCAACGCGCTGTGGAGCCGGGCCGACGGCAGCGCCGGCAAGTCCTGCGCCGATTGCCACAACGGAATCGAAAGCATGAAGGGCGTGCGCGCCTCGATGCCCAAGGTCAACAAGAAGGGCAAGCTGTGGTCGCTTGAAGATTACGTCAACGACTGCCGGGTCAACCGGATGGGGGCCAAGGCCTGGGGCTGGGACAGCAAGGAGATGCTGAACATGACCGCGGCGATCTCGGTCCAGTCGCGGGGCATGCCGGTGGCGGTCAAGATCGACGGCGCGGCGGCGCCCTTCTGGGAAGAGGGCAAGAAGATGTATTACACCCGCACCGGGCTGTTGCAGCTTTCCTGCGCCAATTGCCATGAGGACAATTTCGGCAACCGCATCCGCGGCGACCGGCTGTCGCAGGGGCAGATCAACGGCTTTCCGACCTACCGGCTGAAATCGGGCGGCCTGGTGTCGATCCAGAAACGTTTCTACGGCTGCATCCGCGACACCCGCGCCGAAAGCTACAAGCCCGGCTCGGACGCCCTGCGTGCGCTCGAACTCTATGTCGCCTCGCGCGGGAACGGGCTGTCGGTCGAAGGGGTCGCGGTCAGGCCCTGACGGCCCCGCCCGGCGAGGCCGACGCGACTGCCCGCAGAAGAGACGCGACTGCCCCCAAGAAGAACCGGCCTCGCGGCGTGCCGGAAACGCCGCGGCCGCCAGGGCCGCCGCCCTGCCAAGGGACGGCTGCCACCCGGACAGGAGCAACCCGGACAGCAGGCTCCGGGATCGCCGCCACCGGGATTGCCGCCACCGGGATTGCCGCCACCATCGCCGGAGATTGCTGCCGGTCCGGCCCGGCCCCACGAATGCCGCATCGCGCCGAAGCGCAGCCGGAGAACGAGCCGATGATATCACGACGCGATTTCCTTCAGGCCACGATCGCCGCCTCGGCGGTCTGGGGGGCAAGCGGGGTCGGCAACTGGGCGCGGCTGGCCGCGCAGCAGAAGCTCGACCAGCAAAAGCTTCTGGAATTCGCGCCGCTCGGGAATGTCACGCTGATCCATGTCACCGACCTGCACGCCCAGCTCGTCCCGATCTGGTTTCGCGAGGCCGCAACCAACCTCGGCACCGGCCCGGGCGCCGGGCGCCCGCCGCACCTGACCGGCCGGGATTTCCTGCGCCATTTCAAACTGCGCCCGGGCACCCCCGAAGCCTATGCCCTGACCGATGTCGATTTCGACGCGCTGGCACGCAGCTACGGCAAGATGGGCGGGCTCGACCGCATCGCTACCGTCGTGGCGGCGATCCGCGCGGAACGGCCGCAGGCGCTGCTGCTTGACGGCGGCGATACCTGGCACGGATCCTACACCTGCCTGAAGACCGAGGGCCAGGACGTGGTCGATGCGATGAACCGCCTGCGTCCCGACGCGATGACCGCGCATTGGGAATTCACCATGGGCACCAAGCGCGTGAACGCCATCATCGAGACGCTGCCCTTCGCCTTTCTCGGCGCCAACATATTCGACGACGAATGGCAGGAGCCGGCCTATACGCCCTACAAGATGTTCGAACGCGCCGGCGTCAACATCGCCGTGATCGGTCAGGCCTTTCCCTATCTGCCGGTTGCCAATCCGCGCTGGATGTTTCCGGGGCTGAGCTTCGGCATCCGGCCCGAACGCATCGCCCAGGTCGTCGAGGAGGTGCGCGGCAAGGGCGCCGATCTCGTCGTCCTGCTGTCGCACAACGGCTTCGACGTCGACCGCCAGCTTGCCGGTCAGGTCAAGGGGATCGACGTCATCCTGTCGGGGCACACCCACGACGCCCTGCCCGAGCCCGTCCGCGTGGGCGACACGCTTCTGATCGCCAGCGGCTCGAACGGCAAGTTCGTCTCACGCCTCGATCTCGACGTGCAGGGTGGCCGGATCGGCGGCTTCCGGTATCGGCTGATCCCGATCTTCGCCGATGCCATCGCGCCCGATCCGGAGATGACCGCACTGATCGAGCGTCACCGTGCGCCCCACCGGGCCGCCCTCACGGAGGTTCTGGGCCATACCGAGACCACGCTTTACCGACGGGGGAATTTCAACGGCACCTGGGATGATCTGATCTGCAACGCGCTGATCGACCAACGCGATGCCCAGATCGCGCTGTCGCCCGGCTTCCGCTGGGGGCCAAGCGTGATCGGCGGCCAGCCCGTCACGCGCGAGGATCTCTTCAACGTCACCGCGATGACCTATCCGCAGGCCTACCGGACGGAGATGACCGGCGCCCAGCTTCACACCATTCTGGAGGATGTCGCCGACAACCTGTTCAACCCCGATCCCTATTACCAGCAGGGCGGCGACATGGTGCGGGTGGGCGGCATGGGCTATGCGATCGACATAAACCAGCCGCAGGGCAAGCGGCTGAGCAAGCTCACCCTGCTCGCCACCGGAGAGCCGATCGACCCCGCGCGGCGTTATGTCGTGGCCGGCTGGGCCAGCGTCAACCAGGGGACCGAGGGCCCGCCAGTCTGGGAGGTCGTCGAATCCTGGCTTCGGCGCAAGGGCACGGTCGCCATCGAACCCAATCATTCGGTCGCCGTTATGGCCGGCTAGCCCGCGCCCCGCCCGCGCGCGCCGGGCGGGTCCGGGCCCCATGCAACAGCGAAACCGCGCGCCCGAACCGAGGAGTCCCTTGATGAAAGCCTTGATGACCATGATCGCCGCCACGGCGATTTCGGCCAATGTTGCGCTGGCGGCGGGAAAGACCCATCTCGTGGCGCTACATGTCGATGAAAACGATCCCGCCAAGATGAGCCTCGTGCTCAACAACGCCGAGAACATCGACAGCTATTACCGTTCGCAGGGCGACGAGACGAAGATCGAGATCGTGGCCTACGGGCCGGGACTGAACATGTTCGTCAAGGGCAAGAGCCCGGTCGCACAGAGGATCGCGGCGATGGCGCTGGAACACGAGAACTTCACCTTCTCGGCCTGCGGCAACACGCTGGCGAAGCTGGAAAAGAAGGTCGGCCACAAGGTGCCGCTGATATCCGAAGCGACCATCGTGCCCTCGGGCGCGGTTCGGCTGATCGAGTTGCAGCAGCAGGGCTACGCCTACCTGCGCCCCTGATCGGCGAGGCGGCGGGCCGGTCGCGGGCCCGGCCTGCGGCGGCATCCGCTCGACGTCTCGACGCGAAAGAAGCCGGGTGCCGGCGCGCGCGCCGCAGCCCAGCCGCATCGGGCGACGCGCGACGGAGATGACGACCCGGCCATGAACGGTCGGCCCCCATGCGCCGGCATGAACAGCCGGGCAGGAACCGATGGACCGGGGCAGATGCGCGCGGATCCGGCGGTATCGAAATGTGCGCGGGCCAAACCGGCCGGTCCTTCAACGCCGCGTCCGAAATCTGCGGGCTTGAATTCGCGGCCGGTCGAAACAAGCCGCCCCCGATCGGGCCCCGGCGCGCCACAGTCAGCCCTGGCGCGCCACAGTCAGCCTTGGCCCGCCTCGGTCAGCCCTGGCGTGCCTCGGTCAGCCGCCGGGCGGTCGCGCGCCGCGCCTCGTGCCGGAAGGCCAGCGCGATGAAGCCCCAATAGGCCAGCC
Source organism: Acidimangrovimonas sp. (assembly GCA_030147905.1). Next base: position 1,128 of record JASBUM010000285.1, on the reverse strand, counting down.
ATGCCAGCATGGTCACCGTGTCGGGTGCTGCGCGATAGCCGGTCAGCGCCGCGATCACGCCGCCCAGGCGTCCGCCGTCGTCCAGAAGCCAGCTTGTATCCCACAGTATCGGCGTGAAGGGCAGCACCCCGGCCGACACCAGATCACCCGCGCCGGTGACGAAAAGCGCCGCGCCCAGCAACAGAAGCAGCACTTCGGAGACCTTGAAGAACACCCGCCAGGGCAGGAACCGCCCGCCCAGTTGCAGCAACCCGTAGGTGAGGATCGCCGCACCGAGACCGGCCGCGACCGCGCCCAGCACCGAATACAGCACCGCCCCCTGCGCCGCTGCCAGCGTGCCATAGAGAAAGACCACCGTCTCGCTGCCCTCGCGCGCGACCGCCACCATGGCCAGTACGAACAGCGTCCACCAGTGGCGCTGCTCGGCCGCCGCATGCAGCCCCGTTTCGAGATCACGCTTGAGCGTGCGGCCATGCGCGCGCATCCAGAAGACCATGTGCACGATCAGTCCGGCGGCAAGAAAGACCATGCCCGTCATCAGATATTGCTGGGCCGCGGCCGGCATCAGGCTGGCCACGCCCATCACCGCCAGCGCGAAGATCACCGCCACCCCGATTCCGGCGCCGATGCCGCCCCACAGATAGGCCGCTGCGCGCCGGCCCGCGCCCTCGCGCACCAGCCAGTTCCACAGGATGCCGATGATCAGAAGCGCCTCGATCGTCTCGCGCCACAGGATGAACGTGATCTGGCCCGTCATGGTTTGCTCCGGAATTTGGGCGAAGGGAGAAGCGGGTTCGCGCGACACCGGGGCCGGTGCCGCGCGCCCGGCTTATTTCGCGACGATCACGCCGCGCGCCGATTTCATGTTCTCGTGAAATTCGTCGACGAAGGGATATTCGCCCTTGGGCAAGGCGCGCAGCTTGATGGTCGCGCTCTTGCCCGGCGCAAGGATCTTCTCGATATGCAGCCGCTTGCTTTCGAATTCGGCCGCCGTCTTGCCGGCATTGACCACGGTGAGCGTGGTTTCCTTGCCGGCCGCCACCTCTATGCGCTGGGGCGCGAGCTTGCCGTCGGTCATGGTGATGGTCTGCGTTGTCTGCTCCGCCTGCGCGGGTGCCACCGCCGCCA
>JASBUM010000281.1 GCA_030147905.1 Acidimangrovimonas sp. | reverse complement strand
CAGAGATTAAGGGAAGGTTACCCAAGCCGGGAGAACAGGCAAGGGTTGTGCTTGAATGGACACGCTATCGGACTGCGTGCATCGCGCGCTTCCGCAGCCTCGTGACGGGGCCGGAATCCGCCGGCCTTGCCGGCGCCGCATGCGGCGCCGGGCCTCGGCTGTAAGGCGCCCGAGTCCGGCACCGCCGTCTCTGGACAGGTGTCATGCGGAGGAGGCCTAGTGCCGCCCGCGTCGGAAACCTGCGCCGAGGGGAATGCCGGATGAACGGGGGCGGACGCCTGCGCGCCCGGAAGCCGTGCGACCTCAGAGGATGCCGCGGGTGCTCGCGATCATCGCCGCCTGCGAAGGCGTCTGTGCGCCGAGCTTGCGCTTCGCCGAGGAAAGGCGCGCCTTGACCGCACTGATCGAGATGCCCAGTTCGGCCGCGATCTGCTTGAGCCGGAGCCCGCTCGACTGCAGGCGCAGCGCCTCGATCTCGGCTGCTGTCAGCGCGCGTTGCGCCACCGAGCCGCGGTGAAGGTCGAGGATCATGGCGTGAAGCTGCGCAAGCTCTGCATCGGTGAAGGGCCGGTCCGCGCGCAGGAACTGGCCATAGCTGCGCCGCCCGCCGTCGCCTGCGGCGGTCACGCTGACCACGGCGCCATGACGCAATCCGAATCTCTCGGCGGTCTCCAGCACCCGGAGCGGATCGGGCAGGGTGATCTCGCCGTAACGGATGGCGCCCTGATTGGCATAGATCCACTTCATCACCGGATCATGCACCACCAGGCCGTGGGTGGTGTAGAACTCGACCCACGGATCGGGCAGGCAGTTCGCCTCCTCGGCAGGGAATGAAAAGCCGACGCGCAGCCCGACGTAATGGCCCGCCGGTGCGATCGCAGCGAAGGTTTTGGAAGCGGATTGTAACGTTGTCATCGACTCGAACACGTTGCTGCGAGCGGCATTTGGAACTAGGGTATCCTCTGTTGGTGCCTCTTCGTCTTTCGCGTGTCTCGGTCTTAACTCCCTCACCTTAGTGATGAAAGCGCGCAAATAAAATGTCAAAAGCGAGGCTCATCGGCGATCTTTTAACAAAAATCGGTGCAATCTGTGACACCGGTTTCGCCCTCGCGGTGCACATCCGCTATGCCCGTCCGACCCTTCTGTACGAAACCTACGCCCGGGAGTGGAGCACCTACTACAGCAAGAACGGCCTGATGCTGAGCGATCCGATCGTCCATTGGGGGCTGCGCGAGACGGGGCTGCTGATATGGGACGAATATGACGGCCCTGACGAGGCCGGCGTTCTGGCCGCCGCGCGGGCCCATGGCCTGCACAACGGCATGACCTATTCGGTCGGGCCGGCGGCCTCGCGCACGATCTCGGGGCTGACATGCAGCGCCGGCCCCTTCGATCCCGAACAGATTCGCTTTCTTACCGAGACCATCGACCGCATTCACGATGAAACGGCCGAAGACCGGTTGAGCGCGGAGGATCTGCACCTGCTGCGCGCCATCGAACTGCCGCGTGTCGACTGAATTCACCCCTTTCCGGGGCTGAGACCGGCGCGGAATGCGGCGGGGGACGCCGTGACCGATCGCCGCAGTGATCGCGGCGGCGCATGACGGTCCCCGGGGGCGCGATGCCTGTCCGGGCCAGACGGCGCCTGCCTTGGCGAGGTGGCTCCTGCCCGGGCCAGACGGCGGTGCCGGTCGGACCCGGTCCTCGGCGTCAGGGACCGGCCCAGTCGAGGCCGGCGCCGCCCGGCAACAGCGCCTTGTCGAGCATCATGTGAACGCCTTTCTCCTGATTGACGATCTGGGTGACGCGCAGATCGCCCGCGAGGCTGAGCAGCATATAGGCCTCGCTCCGGCTCAACGGGCCAAGCGCGGTTACCCAGTCGATCATCCGGCGCAGCGCGTCCTGTGCGGCCTGGTCAAGATCCGCATGCATGCCCATGGTGACAAGATGGCGCGGCGTCTCGGCGCGCGGATAGGGCGCCCCGGCCCGCGGCCCCTTGTGCAAGATCAGCGTGAAACGCCCGCCAAGCGCGGTTTCGATCGCAGTCACGCAGACCTCGCCGTCGCCCTGCGCGCCATGCCCGTCGCCGACCGAGAACAGCCCGCCCGCGGCATGGACGGGCAGATATAGCCGGCTGCCTGCCACCAGTTCGCGATTGTCGAGATTGCCGCCGTGCATGCGCGGCTGAATGGTCGAGATCGTCCCCCAGCCGGGCGGCGGCGCGACGCCCATGACCCCGAAGAAGGGCCGCAGCGGCAGATCGGTGCCCCAGGGCAGCCGCGCGATGCCCGCGCCCCGACCGGCCCCGTCCCGATTGGCCCCGCCAAAATCGGCCCCGCCAGAATCGGCCGGCCCGCCATCTGCAGCCCCCGCCGCCGCGACGCCGGAGGTGTCGTTCGCCGCCTCGAGCGGCACGATCATCTGTTCACCGCGTTCGAAATCCAGCGGCAGCCCGCCGGCCAGCGGACGGTGATAGGTGTAACCCCAGTCCTGGCGCAGCGCGATCGCGTCGATGCGCAACTCCAGCAGATCACCCGGCGACGCCCCCCTGACGGCCACGGGACCGGTCAGGATATGCCCCGGCTGGCGGCGCGGGGCCTCGGCGTGGATGCGCAGCAGTTCGGGAGGGACGTGAAAGCCCGGCCCGGGCAGATTGTCCGGCCCGCCCGAGACCGTCTCGATGGTCACGCTATCCCCGCTTTCGATTTCCAGAACCGGCGCCAGGGCGGCATCGAACCAGCCCCAGTGAACGGTCTGCGGGCTTGCCGCCAGATGATGATGTGCCATGGTTCTCCTCCCCGATGGTCGCGTTCGGGACAGAGGCGTGGCGAACCAAATCAGGATTGGTTCTATCCTCGCCGATGGGGTTCCTGCGCGACTTGCCGCTGTCAGCTTGCCCGCGTGGCCGCGAAACCGCAATCGCGCGGCCCGGGCCGCCTGCGCATTTTCGCGGCATCTATGGCGATTTGCGCGTTGGTTGTGCATTAATGAGGCAATTCTTCCCAAAGTTGGGAATTCCACGCCGCCGCCACGGGGTAAGATTGACAGGCCGCGAATCCGGCGGTCAGATAGAGACCAAAGGCGAAATGGTTCGTTTCACCGGCCGGAGCGCGGCGATGGGCGACAACAGCAACCGGGTGC
>JASBUM010000268.1 GCA_030147905.1 Acidimangrovimonas sp. | reverse complement strand
CCCCCTGGGTTCGGTTCAGATCTCGGCGGTGAAACGATAGCTTTCGCGCCCACGAGGCTCGGCCCGGCCCAGCCCGCCCCCCGGCAGGTGAAAGCCCACGAAGGGCATCGCCTCATGGGCCAGCCGGGCAAGCAAGCGCTGCCGGCTGCGCGCGCCCGCGGCCGTGTCCTGATCGGTGCCCGAGGGCCAGCCCGGTTGCTCGAACGCGATGTGGGGATTGGGCAGGCAGTCGCCGACGATCATCAGCGAACGGGCGCCGTCGCGGATCTCATGGACCATGTGACCGGGCGAGTGGCCGAAGCTGGCATGGGCCATGACACCGGGCAAAACCTCCTGCCCGTCCTCGATCAGCGTGAAACGTGCCGCGAGCCGGTCAAGCCGCCGCCGGGCGCCGATGGCGAAGGCCAGGCGCCGCTCGCCGATACTGCCGGCGGTGGCCGGATCGCGCCAGTAGTCGAATTCCCGTCGCCCCATGAAGTAGCGCGCATTGACAAAGGTGGGTTCATCGAAGGCGTCGAGCACGCCCCAGAGGTGATCGGCATGACCATGGGTGAAGACGATGTCGGTAACGGCATCGGGGGTGACCCCCAGCCCGTCGAGCGCGGCAAGAAGCCGCCCGGCGGTGGGAACGAAGCCGTCGCCCGAGCCTGCATCGAAGAGAACCACGCGCCCCGCGCGCCGCATCACCGTCACGTTGCATGGCGAATTCACGCTCTCGGCCACAAGCCCGTGGCGACGCAGGATCGCCTCGGCGCCTTCACGCGGCGCCCGGTCGACGATCATGGCGAGGCTTTGCGACAGATAGCCGTCGCTGAGCGTGTCGATACGCACCGCGCCGAATTCGATCCGCGTCGCCGCACGCAGGATCGGCGCGCCGGATACAAGCCCGGTGCCGGCCGCCGCCGCCCCGGCAAGGAGCATATGACGGCGGCTGATCTTCATGACGGCGCCCCCGCCGCGCCCTCGGCCGCCTCGCGGATGGCGGCGATGTTGCGCCCGTATACTCCGGGCTTGGCGACCGAGCCGCCGCGAAAGACGGCCGAGCCGGCCACCAGCACATCGGCACCCGCCGCGGCGACCAGCGGCGCGGTCGCCGGATCGACCCCGCCGTCCACCTCGATATGCACCGGGCGGTCGCCGATCATGGCGCGCAGCGCCTTGATCTTGGCAATCTTAGTACGGATGAAGGACTGCCCGCCGAAACCCGGATTGACAGTCATGACGCAGACCAGATCGACCATGTCGAGAAGATGCGCCACCGCATCCAGCCCGGTCCCGGGATTGAGCGCGAGCCCGGCCTTCGCGCCGCTCGCACGGATCGCCTGCAAGGTGCGATGGACATGGGGGCCGGCCTCGAGATGGGCGGTGATGATATCGGCGCCGGCTTCGGCAAAGGCCTCGATATAGGGATCGACCGGGGAGATCATCAGATGCACGTCCATCACCGTGCCGATATGCGGCCGGATCGCGCGGCACAACGGCGGGCCGAAGGTCAGATTGGGCACGAAATGCCCGTCCATCACATCGACATGCACCCAGTCCGCACCCTGGTCCTCGATCGCGCGGATCTCGGCACCGAAATCCGCGAAATCCGCCGACAGGATGGAAGGCGCGATCTTGATCGCCCGACTGAAATTCACCCTCTGGCCTCCACATGCGCCTGCTGCCCGTCGAGCCCACCCCGGAAGACACGGCTTTGACGGATGTCCTCTTCGTCTATCGTGGAAAGCGTGGCCGCGTCCAGTGCACCCCGGCCGCTTTCGAAAAGGCGGTTGGCCTGGCGCAGGCGCGCCCGGTCGAAGGCGTTGCGGATCGAGCGGGCGTTGGCGAAATGCGGCTGGCCGCGACGAAGCGCGATATAGCTGGCAAAAGCGGCCTCGGCAGCGGGGCTCATCCGGTAATGCTGATCGGCCATCATCGAACGCAGGATCTCCACGAGTTCCGCATCCGTGTAATCGGGAAAGTCGATGTGATGGGCGATGCGCGACCTGAAGCCGGGATTGGACTGAAAGAACTGCTCCATCCGGTCGCCGTAGCCGGCCAGGATCACTACAAGATCGTCGCGGTTGTTCTCCATCACTTGCAGCAGGATCTCGATCGCCTCCTGGCCATAGTCGCGCTCGTTGTCCGGACGATAGAGGTAATAGGCCTCGTCGATGAACAGCACGCCCCCCATCGCGCGCTTGAGCACCTCCTTGGTCTTCGGCGCGGTATGCCCGATATACTGGCCGACCAGATCGTCGCGGGTCACGCATACGAGATGCCCCTTGCGGACATAACCCAGCCGCTTGAGGATGCCCGCCATGCGCAGGGCGACCGTGGTCTTGCCGGTGCCGGGATTGCCGGTGAAGGACATGTGCAACGTCGGCATCTCATGCCCGAGCCCGAGGCTCTTGCGCGCACGCTCCACCAGCAGCAGCGCGGCCGTCTCCCGGATGCGCTGCTTGACCGGGCGCAGGCCGACCAGCGCGCGATCCAGATCCTCGAGCACCGCGCGAAGCCCCGAATTCTCGAACTCGACCCCGAGATCGACCGTGCCGGACGCCTCGGGCGGCGGCATCAGACCCACATCTTGCCGGTCATCGGAGGTAACTTCGGCCTTCATGACTGTCTCCTTTCGGCTGGTGCCTCATCTGCGGCGGGCTCATCTTTCGTTTTCAAGTATCCCGCGGGGGTGCGGGGGCGCGAAGCCCCCGCGAACGGGGCCCGCGCAAGGATCGCGGCCCGAGATCTGTCGGGGGACGACGCATCGGGACGAACCCTTTTCGGTTTTGGACGCGGGGGGGGGGGGGGGGGGGGGGGCGCCGCCGCGCC
>JASBUM010000251.1 GCA_030147905.1 Acidimangrovimonas sp. | reverse complement strand
GCTGTCGGGGCGGGACAGGTCATCCACGACGTTGAAGTGATGAAGACGCGGCGCGATGTGACAGGCGATCGACCAGCGCTCCGACAGCATGCGTGCCTGATCGAGGAAGGCGGGCCGCTCGTCGCCGCCGACCCAGACGGTCACCGGACAGTCGGCGCGTCGCGCTTGCAGGGCCGGCGATTCGGCCGCCGCCTCGGCGGGGTCGAGCCGCAGGGTCTCGTTCATCGCGGTCTTCAGCAGCGGGCGGAGATCCCCGAGCGGCGAGATCGGCACGACCCTGCGGATGCGCGCGGCGGCCGCGCCCGGCAGGGGCGCACCCTTGCACGCCATGCGGGCCACCAGATGGCCGCCGGCGCTGTGGCCGCTCAGCACGACCGGACCGTCCACCATCGCCGCGGCCCTGGCGATGGCGCGCCCGACCTGTCGCGTGATGGCGGAAATCCGGGCCTCGGGCGCCAGGGTATAGGCCGGCATCGCGCAGGCCCAGCCACGATCGAGCACCCCCTGCGCCAGATGGGACCAGTCGCGCGGACCGAAGGCCTTCCAGTAGCCGCCGTGAACGAAGACCATGAGGCCGCGCGCGCGACCTTCGGGAACGAAAAGATCGAGCCAGTCGCGCGGGCCATCGCCATGGCGCTGTTCCAGCCGGGCGCGCGCCCCTTGCGCGGCGCGGAAGGCCGCCGCCTCTTCGGTCCAGCGGGGCGGGAAATGCGCGGCGCCGGGAATATGGGCGGCATTGGCGTAGGCGTCGTCGAGGTCCATCGCTTGCTCCTGCATTGGCGGCGGCTCTCGGCGCAGGAGCGCCCCGCGGCCCGGCGCGTGCTGGACAATCGCGCGCGCCGGTGCTTTCCATGGGGCGAGCCAGTTGATGGAGGCTGCCATGCTTGATTCCGTAACCGATTTGCGCGCGCTTCTCAAAGATCCGTCGCTGTTGGCCACCCGTGCCTATCTCGCCGGCGAATGGGCCGATGCCGATGACGGCGCGACGTTCGAGGTCCGCAACCCCGCACGCGGCGATGTGATCTGTACCGTGCCCGACATGGGCCGGGCCGAGACCGCGCGCGCAATCGACGCGGCGGAGGCGGCACAGAAGGAATGGGCCGCGCGCACCGCCAAGGAACGCGCCAATATCCTGCGCCGCTGGTATGATCTGATGATGGCCAATCAGGACGATCTGGCCCGGATCCTGACCGCAGAAATGGGCAAGCCCCTGGCCGAAGCCAAGGGCGAGATAGCCTATGGCGCCTCGTTCATCGAATGGTTCGCCGAAGAGGGCAAGCGGATCTATGGCGAGACCGTTCCCGGCCATCAGCCCGACAAGCGGATCACCGTATTGCGCCAGCCGGTGGGGGTGGTGGGCTCGATCACGCCGTGGAACTTCCCCAATGCGATGATCACCCGCAAGGCCGGGCCGGCGCTGGCCTCGGGCTGCGCCTTCGTTGCCAAACCGGCCGAGGACACGCCCCTTTCGGCGCTGGCGCTTGGGGTATTGGCGGACCGCGCGGGGCTCCCGAAGGGGATCTTCTCGGTGCTGCCGTCGCAGAAATCCTCGGATATC
>JASBUM010000250.1 GCA_030147905.1 Acidimangrovimonas sp. | reverse complement strand
TCTGGCCTTCGCCGCGCTGTTGATGGCCGGCCTCGACGGGATCCGGAACAAGATCGACCCGGGCCCGGCCTCCGACAAGGATCTCTACGATCTGCCGCCCGAGGAACTGGCCGAGATCCCGACCGTCTGCGGCAGCCTGCGCGAGGCGCTGACCGAACTGGAAGCCGATCACGACTTCCTGCTTGCCGGCGACGTCTTCACCAAGGATCAGCTCGAGGGCTACATGGCGCTGAAATGGGAAGAGGTCTATGCCTACGAGCATACCCCCCATCCGGTGGAATATCAGCTCTACTACTCCTGCTAGGTCATCCGGACGGCAACGTTCCGGCGGGGCGCCTTCACGGGCGCCCCGTTTTCGTTCCCGCCCACGGGCGCCACATTCAGGCCACATTCGCCGGGGCCGCGCGCCCGGCGCCGCGAACCGGACGACGGCGCATGCGGTGCCGCCGCCGGGCCGGCCCCGGGCAGGATTCGCACGCGATCCGGGCGCGCCGCGCGACGCTGTCCCCCTCTCCCCATGCGGCCGCCCTGCGTTCAGCGCACAACCGTGACGTGTGTCACGCAACCTTTACGCGCACAATTTTGCCTTAAATCTTCTCTTAAATTTCACATTCCGCCCCCAAACGCGGCCCAATCGCTGCCGATAGTTCAAGGAGAACTTGGTTGGAGGGCTCTCAAATGGGTACCAGCAGCGCAAGTACGAGTGCCACGCTTTTGTATGTTGAACGACCGATTCTGAATTTCGTCCGCTACGTGGACAACCTTGAGCAGGCGCTCAGGTCCACGCCCCATGGCAGTTTCGAACTGACGTGGGACAACGATGACTACGTTCAGTTCGAGATCGACGGATCGCGCGTCGTGCTGGGCTATTGCACGCTGGATTCTGCCCCAGCACGCGAACCCGGCCGCCTGCCCGAAACCTATGCCGCCGCGCTTGTGCTGTCGGTCGGGCCGGGCGCCAACGCGGAGGCCTCGTGCCGGATCGCCGAGAATGCGCGCAGCCTGTGCCAGTCGGTGATCGCGCGGATCAGCCAGCGTCACATGCCCGATCTGGTCCTGTGGCGCAATCTCGACGGCGCCTTCACCGCCGATCATTTCGACGCGCTCGTCGACCTGGCGCTGGAACTGCGTCCGGCCAATGCCGCGCAGGACGCCGCCATCAACAGCGTGATGGAAGAGGCCGCCGCCGAAGCCGCCGAGGCCGCCCACGCCGCCTATGAAGCCGCCGCCGCCGCCGAGTACCACGAAGCGGCCGCCCATTACGAGGATGACGATGACGCCTTCGAGGAAGCTGCAATGATCGCCGCGGAAGAAGCACGTCAGAACGAGGCCGCCGATCAGGCGCGCCGGGTTCTGGAACGCGCCCGCCGCGCCGCCGAGGCCGCACGCAAGGCCGGCGAGACGACCCAGCGCCGCGCCCGCCCCGCCCCCTTCGAGGACGCCGAGCGTGCCGCACCGGCCGAGATGGAAGCCCGCGGCCCGGCGCAGCCTGCCGATGCGGGCGCCGATCGCGACACCGTCACGCCCGAGATGGAGGACACGCTCGTCGCCGCCATGGCCACCCGCGAGGCGCCCGGCTCGCGCAGCCCCTCGCCCGGCACCGGCGGCCCCCATATCACGCCGCTCCGGCCGCGCCGCCCCATCGCCGCGGGGCGCAAGGCGCGCCCGGTGCTCTCGGGGTTCGCGCCGAATGTCGCCAACGACATGCCGCATCTGCCCCATCCGATGACGGCCGAGCTGGATCGGATCCGTGGTGCGCTCTATCCGGTGGAGGAGGTCGCCGAACCGCGCGAGAAGGAAGAACTCGTGCGCCGGCTGACCATCTACACGATGAACACCTCGCTGATGATGGTCTCCCTGCCGATCGGGGGGGCGCTCTTCACCTACAACATCCTCGGGCGCGAGAACAGCAAGGTTACCGCCCGGGTGCTGTCACTGACCGCGATCGCGATGACGGTCACGCATCTGCTGGGCTTCTCGATACCGGGCGTGATCTGAACCCGCCCGCCGCGGGACCGCATCCCGCACCACCGGGGCCGTGCGCGTTCCTCCCGCGCACGGCCTTCGCATGCGCCCCGCCCCCGCCGGATCGGCCGCGCACGGCCACCCGAAGGGCGAGACGGCGCAACGATGCCAAGCGTCCGCCCGCCCCGCCCCGGGCCAGCAGCATGGCTGTCGGACAGAACGCCCGCGGCAAGGCTGCCGACCGGCCCGCCCGACAGGCCGATGCGCCGCCCGCCCGCTTTGGTTGCCCAGGTGACGCCTGCGGCGGGTCTATGGGCGCAGGCCTCCACGGCTCCATCTAGCCTAGCGCCGATACCTCAGTGTGGAACGGCGTGGCTTCGCACGGCGCGGATCGGTACGGCGGGATCCGTATGGCGCGCCTATGGCGCGGATTCGCAAGGCGCGCCTATGGCGCGACATCCACCGGATGCGCTGCCAGGCTCTCGGCCTGTTCCGGTGCCAGATCGGCAAGGCGCAGGACATAGGTATGGATCGAGAACACCACCGCACCACTTCGCGGCAGGCGCAGCAGACATTGGCGTTCGGAACGCAGGTAGGGCGCGACGCCCGCCACCTTCGGGCGCGGCGCAGCCTCGCGCAGCGGATGGTGAAGCGCGGCATCCGCGTAGCGGAACGCATTGGCGCGCCACAGGCCCTGTTCAGGCCGGATCGCGTCGAACAGGCGCTGCACGCGCCGGGCGATATCCGCGTCATAAACGGGCACGTTGTGGTGGATCCCGATCAGCGGACGGCCGAACTTCTCGTCGAGGCTCCAGCTTGCGGGAAAGCACAGGATCGCCCCGGTCAGCACATGCTCCCCCGCGCCTGCCTCTTCGGCATCGTCGAGCCGTTGCAGAAGACAGAAATCCTCCTGCACCAGTCGGCCCAGGGTGAGCAGCGGCGCCCCGCGATCGAGTTCGACCTCGACCCCGTCGGGGCGGCGCATCCGCGTCCCCTCGCGACGATATCCGGGCAGGGCCTCGGTTTCGACCAGGACGCGGTCGAGCAGTTCCTCGGCGGCCGGCCGGGCGCTCTCCATCAGGGCATGCACCGCGTTGGGGCGCGCCGCGATCAGCCGATCGCGTTCGGCCATCTGCCCGGCATGGGCCTCGTCGACGCGCAGCCAGTCGCCGGGCGCCATCGGCTGGATCCCCGGCAGGCGGCGCGTGCGCGGGTCGGCCCAGGGCGCGAAGGGAAGTCGCTTGTGCAGGATCGTGGCCATACCTCCGCATAGCCCTGGCGCCATTCAGGGGAAAGCCGAAAATCCGCGACGACCTGTCGCCCGCATCCCGGATCGCGCGACCGGAGCCCCGCCGACGCGACCGGATTGGCAGGCATGAAGCGGCGGGCACCGTCGGTCGGCGAAATACCTGCCGCGACAAGTCGGCGGGGCGGAGGCGGATTCGGGCGGAGGCGGTTTCGGGCGAGGGCAGATTCTGGGCGAGGGCAGATTCTGGGCGCGGGGAATTTTGGGTGGGGGGAATTTTGGGTGGGGCCGGATTTTGGGCGGGGGCAGATTCTGGGCGGAGGCGAATTTTGGGCGGGGCCGGCCCGGAGGTGGTCTGAAACAAGCCTCACCTTAACGTCAGCGCCCGCACCGAGGCTTGCGGCCCCGGCAGGCTGCGGCCACGCTGTGGGGATGGAGGAACCGCCATGCCGACAACCAGGAAACTGACCTTCGAGGGCCGGTCCGGCACGATGCTGGCCGCGCGGCTGGAAATGCCGGAGGGGCCTCATCTGGCCACGGCTCTCTTCGTCCATTGCTTCGCCTGCGGGCGCAACCTGATCGCCGCCCAGCGCATCGCGCGACGGCTGGCGGCGATGGGGATCGCGGTTCTGCGCTTTGACTTCACCGGCCTCGGCCATGCCGCGGGCGAGGCGGAAAACCCCAGTTTCATCGCCAATGGCGAGGATCTGCTGCGAGCGGCCCGCGCGCTGGCGGAGCGCGACATGGCACCCTCGCTGCTGATCGGTCACTCGTTGGGGGGCGCGGCGTTGCTTGCGGTCGCCGGGCGCATCGCCTCGGCGCGAGCGGTGGTGGCGCTTTCGGCCCCCTTCGATTCGGGCAATGTCGCGGGCAATTACGCAGGCGCGCTCGAGCAGGTCGACGACCGGGCCTGGACCCGGGTAGAGATCGGCGCGCGCAGCTTCCGCGTCGAACGCGCGCTGATCGAGGCGATCGAACCCGATCAGCTTGGGCGCGACCTGTCCACGATGGAGCGCGCGCTTCTGGTCATGCACGCGCCGCGCGACGCGGTGGTGGGGATCGAGAACGCCACCCGGATCTTCCTCGCCGCGCGCCATCCCAAGAGCTTCGTCACGATGGACACGGCCGATCACCTGATCTCGAAGCCGTCGGATGCGGAATATGCCGCGGATGTCATTGCAGCCTGGGCCGCGCGCTATATCGACCTGCGCCATCCGGCCCCGCCACCGGGCGCGCCCGAGGGCGTCACCCGCGTCTCGGAGGCCGATCCGCGCGGGTTTCTCAACGATGTCAGCGCCGGCCCCCATCATCACGTGCTGGCCGACGAGCCCAAGGCCTATGGCGGCACCAACCGCGGCATGTCTCCCTATCAGTTTCTCGCCGCCGGTCTGGGCGCCTGCACATCGATGACGCTGCGCCTCTACGCCCGGCGCAAGGGCTGGCCGCTGGATCACGTGCAGGTCGAGGTCACCCACGACAAGGTTCACGCGCAGGACTGTGTCCATTGCGGACCGACCGACAAGATCGACCTTTTCACGCGCAGGGTGCGGCTGGTCGGCGCCCTCGAGGAGGCGCAGCGCGCGCGTCTTCTGGAAATCGCCGAGCGCTGCCCCGTCCACCGCACCCTGAGCATCGGCGCGCGGATCAAGACCGAGATAAGCGGCTGAGCGGACGGCATAGACCGGGCCGCACGCCGGTGGACGCCGTCCGTGCCTTCGGCGAGGATATTTGTGAACGAAAGATGGTCAGGGACGAAAGAAGGCTGGGGTCGAAAGATGGCCCGCGTCGCCCCGCCCCTCGCCCGCCCCCCTCAGCCGTCGAAATCCTGCAGATCTTCGGGCAGAAGCGCGGCCGGCATGTTCTGGTAGCAGACCGGCCGCAGGAAGCGGCGGATTGCGAGCGTGCCGACCGATGTCGCGCCGAAATTGGTGCTGGCCGGATAGGGGCCGCCATGGACCATGGCATCGCAGACCTCGACCCCGGTGGGAAAGCTGTTGGCAAGGATGCGCCCGGCCTTTCGCTCGAGCACACGTGCGAGCCGCGCGGCTATGCCGCTGTCCTCATCCACCATATGCAACGTGCAGGTGAGCTGTCCCTCGAGGCCGCGCGCGACGTGAATCATCTCCCCTTCGTTCGCCGCGCGAAGGATGAGGCCGAGCGGGCCAAAGACCTCCCGGCCCAGCGCGGGATCGGCCAGATAGCGGCGCGCGGCGATCTCGTAGATGTGGGGCGTGGCCTCACGCCCGGCGCAGGCGGTGGCGAGCACGGACGCCGCGCCGGCGCTGGCCGCGACACGATCCCGGCCGGTGCGGAAGTTCGCCGCGATCGCGTCGGTGAGCATGGTCTCGCCGGGCGCCAGCGCCAGCGCCGCATGGGCCGCGTCGCGAAAGCGGTCGGCGCCGGGCCCGTCGGGCAGGACGACGATACCGGGATTGGTGCAGAACTGCCCCACACCCAGCGTCAGGGACCCGGCCCAGTCCCGGCCGATGGCGCTTGCGCGCGCCTCCAGCGCACCGGGCAGCACGAAGACGGGATTGACCGATCCGAGTTCGCCGAAGAACGGGATCGGCTCGTCACGCCCGGCACAGAGATCGAACA